>CAYRYP010000017.1:0-22039 GCA_964428485.1 uncultured Coriobacteriaceae bacterium | reverse complement strand
TTGCGGAAAGGCCGCTCGCAGCACGGGTGTGGCCGAATCTCCCTGCAAACTAGGCAATCCCGCCGATCTCTGCCTAATAGCGGCTTATAATCCAACGGTTGCTTGATTTACCCCTTGCTGCGTTTGCCGCGATACCACCAACGGCTTACCCAGCTCGGGGCGGACTCACGAAAGGTGGTAGAAAATGGTTCTCTCCAAGGAGGAGAAAGCCGAACTCGTCAAGAAGTTCGGCAAGAACGAGAACGACAGCGGCGCACCCGAGGTTCAGGTCGCGATCCTGACCGCGCGGATCCGGAGCCTCACCGAGCACCTCAAGGTTCACAAGAAGGATCACCACACCAGAAGGGGCCTTCTGATGCTAGTAGGAAAGAGGCGCAGGCTCCTGACCTACATCAAGAACCGCGACATCGAGGCCTACAGGTCGCTCATCGCGGAACTGGGAATCCGCGACAACGTCTAGAGAGTCAAACCACATGAGGGGAGCCAGACGGTTCCCCTTATGTCTAGTGGGTGTCCGACGCAGAGGGCGGCGGGCGTCCGGGGCATCAGCGGAGAAGGGATGCCCGAAGGGGAAATGGCGCGAAGGGCGCCATCTAAGAGAATGGATAGATATAGCATGGCAAAGATCACAGAGTCCTTCGAGCTGTATGGCAAGACATACACGCTCAGCACCGGCGAGCTGGCCAAGCAGGCCACGGGGTCGGTTGTGGTCACCCAGGGCGAGACCATGGTGCTCGTCACCGCGGTGGTCTCCAAGGAGCAGAAGGACTACGACTTCTTCCCGCTGACCGTCGATTACATCGAGCGCATGTATTCCGTGGGCAGGATCCCCGGCGGCTACCTCAAGCGTGAGGCCCGTCCCTCCGAGAAGGGCACATTGACCGCCAGGATGATCGATCGTCCAATCCGCCCGGGCTTCCCGGAGGGCTTCCGCAACGAGGTTCACGTGGTTGCCACGCCACTGGTCTGTGATCAGGTCAACCAGCCCGACGTCATCTCCATCATGGGTGCGTCCGCCGCGCTGATGGCGGGAGGCGCTCCGTTCGAGGGCCCCGTCGCCGGTGTCCGCATCGGACGCGACCGCGACACCGGGGAGTTCATCGTCAACCCCACCTTCGAGGAGGAGGAGAACTCCGATCTCGATCTCACGATGGCCGGCACCGCCACCTTCATCTCTATGGTCGAGGCTGGCGCGGACGAGATCCCCGAGCAGGACATGCTCGAGGCGCTCGCGTTTGGCCAGCAGGTCCTAGGCGACTTTTGCGCCAAGCAGCAGGAGTTCATCGACAAGGTGAGTCCCACCATGCTTGAGTACCCCGTGAAGCTGCCTGCCCCCGAGGTGCACGATCGCGTCTTCAAGTTCTATGACCAGATGGACGCCGCTCTCAAGGATGTCGACAAGATGTCGCGCACCGACAAGGTGGCCGCTCTCAAGGAGGAGGTGCTCGCCAGCTTCACCGAGGAGGAGCGCGCCGAGTGGGCAAGTGACATCTCCGCGGAGTTCAAGGCCCTCGAGAAGAAGGCCATGCGCACGATGATCCTCACTACCGGTGAGCGTGTCGATGGACGCGGCGTCAAGGAGATTCGCCCGCTCATGATCGTGCCAGGCTACCTTTCCCGCGTGCACGGCTCGGGTCTGTTTCAGCGCGGCCAGACCCAGGTGCTCTCGGTGCTGACTCTCGGCATGCTCAACGAGTGGCAGCGCCTCGACACCATCGAGCCCGTCGACGACAAGCGCTACATCCACCACTACAACTTCCCGCCGTTCTGCACCGGCGAGACCGGCCGCATGGGCAGCCCCAAGCGCCGCGAGATCGGCCACGGCGCGCTTGCCGAGAGGGCCCTTCGCCCGGTCATCCCCGATGAAGAGGAGTTCCCCTACACCATCCGCATCGTCTCCGAGGTATTGGAGTCCAACGGCTCCTCGTCGATGGCGTCCACCTGTGGCTCCACGCTCGCTCTGATGGATGCTGGCGTTCCTATCAAGCGCCCGGTCTCTGGAGTGGCGATGGGTCTCATCAAGGAGGGCGACGACATAGCCATCCTCACCGACATCCAGGGCCTCGAGGACTTTCTCGGCGACATGGACTTCAAGGTCTGCGGCACCGAGTTGGGTATCACCGCCCTGCAGATGGACAACAAAGCCAAGGGTCTTTCCGTCGAGATCCTCTCCGCAGCGCTGGCCCAGGCCAAGGAGGGACGCAAGTTTATCCTCGACGCGATGCTCTCCCAGATTCCCGAGCCGCGCGAGGAGCTCTCCGAGTACGCGCCGCGCATCATCACGATCCACATTCCCGTCGACAAGATCCGCGAGGTTATCGGCAGCGGCGGCAAGGTCATTCGCAGCATCCAGGAGGAGACCGGCGCCTCGATCGACATCCAGGAGGATGGCACCATCTTCATTGCCTCCAGCGACACTGGCGGGGAGGATGCCCGCAAGATCATAGAGGACATCGTCCGCGTGCCGGAGCTGGGCGAGGAGTTCTACGGCAGAGTCGTCTCGATCCAACCGTTTGGGGCGTTCGTCGAGCTCACCCCCTCCAAGGACGGCCTGCTCCACATCTCCAAGGTCGCCAAGGGCCGCATCGACAAGGTTGAGGATGTGCTTGCCATTGGCGATGAGGTGCAAGTGGTGGTCACCGAGATCGATGAGAAGGGCAAGATCTCGCTCGACAGGCTCGACAAGCCCGAGGCGCCGCACTTCGCCGGTAGTGATGGAAACGGAGGCGGCGGACATCGTCGTGAGAGGCGCGGCGGACGCAGCAGCGGCAGCGGTGGCGGACGCGCCAACAGCGACGGAGCTCCCAAGCGCGAGCCGAGACGTCGTCACCAGTAGCAGCAAGCTCGAAGATTGACTTGAAGCCACCAGCCGTTGCGGGTTGATGCCGGCAACGGCTGGTGTGCGAAAAACGCACGAACACATCCGCGCTTGCGGTCGGGCAAGGCCGCATGCGGGGTTTTGAGGGGGTGTCACGGGGGATGTTCTACAACAGGAGCACCCTTTCTAACGGAGTGGAGATTCTCTCCGAGAACATGCCGAGCGTGAGATCGATCACGTTGGGCATCTGGTTCAAGGTGGGCTCGCGCGACGAGACGCCCGACGAGGCCGGCATGAGCCATTTCATGGAGCACATGCTCTTCAAGGGTACCTCCAAGCGCACGGCCGCCGACATCTCCATGGCCTTCGACTCGATGGGAGCCGAGCTCAACGCATTTACCTCCAGGGAGTACACTTGCTTCTACGCTAGGTTTGTGGACGACTATCTGGAGCAGGCCCTCGAGATCCTGGCCGACATGCTACTGAACTCGCAGTTTGCGCCTGATGAGGTCACTAGCGAGCGTCAGGTCGTGATAGAGGAGATTGCCCGCAGCGAGGATGCTCCCGACGACTACGTCTACGACATTCTCAGCGACGAGATGTTCCCCACCTGCACGCTCGGCCGTCCGATCGTGGGCACGCGCGAGAGCGTCGGAGGCTTCACCCACGATGACCTCGTCGCCTACCACAAAAAGCACTACCACGCTGGCAACTGCACCCTGGCGGCTTCCGGTGATGTGGACCACGATAAACTCGTGGAGCTGGCTGAACGCTACCTGGGCGGCATGCGCGAGGGGTGCCGCAACGTGCGCGTGTATTCCCCGGAGGAGCCGAGGAGCTTCCTTCGCACGGCGAAGAAGGACACTGAGCAAGCAAACGTCGCGTTCGGTCTTCACGGCGTTCCCATCGGCGACGACGACAGGTACGCCTCCTCGCTCATGGAGATCGCGCTGGGTGGCGGGATGTCGTCCCGCCTCTTCCAGGAGGTTCGCGAGAAGCGCGGTCTGGTCTACTCGATATACTCTGCCACCACGAAGTACCAGGGAGTGGGGATGTTCAGCATCTACGCCGGGACGCGCCTGGAGAATCTTTCGGAGGTGGTCGACATCACGCTTCGCGAGGTCCGAAGGCTCCGTGAGGGCGGCTTGGAGCCGGAGGAACTGGAGCGTGTCTGCGCGTATGCTGTGGGCCAGTCGATCCTGTCTATGGAATCGACGCGCACACGTATGCTGAGACTGGGGCGCTCTGCGATGAGCGAGACCCCACTGCTCTCTCTCGACGAGAGCATAGACAACTACAGGAAGGTCACCCTGGATGATGTCTCGCGGGTCGCGGACAGGGTTCTATCAGACAGGCCGGTGCTTGCCGTTGTGAGCAGCGCCGGAGATGATGAGATCAGAGATCTGCTCAAGGATGTGATTGGCAATGATTAAGGTTCTGGTCAGCGGGTTCCTCGGAAGCATGGGCACCAAGGTCGTGGCGGCGGTTACCGGCGCGGACGATATGGAGGTTTGCGCCGGGTGCGACATCGGGGCGCAGGACGGCTCCAGTGTCACTGCGGTGGACGGCACCGTGCTCGCCCCGGGCTATTCCGATCTCGATCGCGCCATCACAGAGTGCAAGCCCGACGTTATGGTTGACTTCACCCATCCCTCCGCCGTGGCCCATAACATCGAGGTGGCCCTCTCTCACGGGGTAGATTGCGTAATCGGCACCACGGGTCTTACCGACGAGGATACCGAGCGCCTCTCCGGACTCATCCCCGAGGGCACTACGCTCTTTATCGCCCCCAACTTCACCACGGGCGCTGTGCTCATGATGAAGTTCGCGCAGATGGCGGCGCGCTTCTTCCCCGACTGCGAAATCATCGAGCTGCACCATAACCACAAGGCCGACTCCCCCAGTGGAACGGCGATACGTACTGCGAACCTGATCGCCTCCGCGCGCGATTTCTCCACCACCTCCCCCGGCAAGGAGACGGAGCTCTCCGGATGCGAGGGTGCACGCGGTGCGCTCGTTGACGGTGTTCCCGTTCATTCGGTGCGTTCGGATGGATATGTGGCGCATCAAGAGGTTATACTCGGATCTATGGGTCAAACGCTGACGATTAGGCATGATTCCTACGACCGCGTCTCCTACATGCCAGGTGTGCTCCTAGCTATCCGCAACGTTGGGGATAGGTCCGGTCTTATCGTCGGTCTTGAGAACTTCATGGAGGACTAAATATGAGTGCAACGACTCCTTTTGGACGACTCATACCCGCCATGGTCACGCCTTTCGACGCTGACCTGGAACTCGATCTCCCACGGGCCCAGGAGCTCGCCATCCGCCTTCTTGACGGCGAGTGCGACTCGCTCCTGATAAACGGCACCACAGGAGAGTCCCCCACGGTGTTCTATCCCCAGAAGATCAGTCTGTTTAGAGCGGTTCTCGAGGCGGTTGATGGACGCGCCCCGGTAATCGCCAATGTCGGCGACAACTGCACCGCTGATTCCGTGAACTTCGCGACCGAGGTCGTCAAGCTCGGAGTCGACGGCATCATGCTGGTTGTGCCGTACTACAACAAGCCCCCGCAGGAGGGGCTCTACCGCCATTTCCGCGCCATCGCGGAGGCGGTGGATGTTCCGGTGATCCTGTACAACATCCCCGGTCGCTCGTCCATCAACATGACCGCCCAGACCACGCTCCGCCTTGCCAACGACGTCGAGAACATCATCGCCGTCAAGGAGGCATCGGGTGATCTGGATCAGGTCAAGGAGATCATCGATGGATCTCCGGATGGCTTCTTCGTCTACTCCGGCGATGATTCGCTGACGCTTCCGATCATGGAGCTGGGTGGAGTCGGGGTCATCTCGACAATTGCAAACGTGGCACCGCAGCGCATGAAGGAGATCGTTGAGGCTCAGGCCGCAGGCGACCACACCCGTGCCATCGCATGCGATCTGAAGCTGCAGCCCCTAATGAAGGAGCTGTTTGTCACCACCAACCCGATTCTCGTCAAGGAAGCCCTCAAACTCATTGGCTTCCCCGTTGGAGGGCTTAGGCTCCCTCTCATCGACGCCACTCCGGAGCAGTCGGCGCACCTGGCTCAGGTCATGCGTGAGGTTGGTGTCCTAACCAACTAGCAAGGAGAGCGAACGTATTGAAGGAAGATAGCAACCACACCGCTGCCGCAACGAAGGGAAAGGGCAGCGGTTCGGCAAAGCATGCCCAGTCGAAGCAGCGGTCGAAGAGGGGTTCTTCCAAGAAGGCCGCCGTAAAGCTGCGTGTCATCCCGCTCGGAGGGCTCGACGGCATCGGCAAGAACATGACCGTCTTCGAGTACGGCAACGACATGGTGGTCGTTGATGCGGGAATGATGTTTCCCGACGATGACTACCCCGGGATCGACCTGCTCGTCCCAGACTACACATACATCCTTGAGAACTCGCACAAGCTTAGAGGGATCATCGTCACGCATGGTCATGAGGACCATACCGGCGCCATCCCCTACATCCTCAAGGATCTCGACAGACGTACCTCGATCTATGCGAGCAAACTCACCCTCGGGATCATCGAGGGCAAGCTCGAGGAGCACCGTTTCCACAACGTCGCCATGCAGCAGGTCAATGCCGGGCAGAAGATCAAGCTCGGAGCCTTTGATATCGAGTTCTTCAACGTCAATCACTCGATCCCGGGCGCGATGGGAGTGTTCATGCAGACGCCCGCGGGCAACATCCTGCACACGGGCGACTTTAAGCTCGACCAGACCCCGATCGACGGGGTCAGGACGGACTTCGGCGCGATGGCTAGGTTCGCAGAGATCGGCATCGACCTTCTGATGGCGGACTCCACTAACGCCAATGTCCCGGCATTTACCAGGTCGGAGGCTGAGGTGGGCAAGGTGCTCAGCGAGATCGTCTCCAATGCCAAGCGCCGCGTGGTCATTGCGTCCTTCGCGAGCCACATCCATAGAATCCAGCAGATCTGCGACGCCACCGTTAAGGCCGGGCGCAAGGTTGCCGTCACCGGCCGTTCGATGCTCACCAACACGCGCATCGCCCGTGAGCTAGGCTACCTCGACATCGACGAGTCCGACATTGTGGACGCCTATCAGGTCAACAACTTGCCTCGCGAGAAGATGGTCGTGCTATGCACGGGTAGCCAGGGAGAGCCACTTTCGGCGCTCACCCGAATGGCAAACGGCGAGCACCGCACAATCGACATAGAGCGCGGTGACACCGTGATCATCTCCGCCTCGCCGGTTCCCGGAAATGAAAAGGCTGTCAACCGCGTCAAGAACGCGCTGGCCAAAATCGGCGTGGACTTCTACGACAAGGGGCGCGCGATGGTGCATGTCTCCGGACATGCCGCCATGGAGGAGCTTAAACTCGTCATGTGCATCTGCCGCCCGAAGAACTTCATGCCCATACATGGCGAGGAGCAGCATCTTCAGGCACACGCCGACCTGGCCGAGTCGGTCGGGATTCCTCGCAAGAACATCTTCATCCTTGAGAACGGCAACGTGCTCGAGATGCTCGACGGCAAGATCACGATGGGCGAGTCGGTCGACAGCGGCGTGATCTTTGTCGAGGGCCTGTCGGTTGGGGATGTGTCGATGTTGGTCCTCAAGGACCGTAAGACGCTCGCCAACGAGGGCGTGGTGACCGTGGTCGTCATGATCAGCAAGAAGAATGGCCGGCCACTCGGTGACGTTGAGGTTATTATGCGCGGCGTTAGCGGCGGTGACGATGCCGGGCTTCTCGATGACGCGACCAGCGCGATAAAGGAGACCGTCTCCAAGCTCTCACATGACTATCGGCTCGACCCCCGCACGCTTAAGCGCGAGGCCCGCGACACGCTATCGAAGTTCCTCTGGAACAGGTGTCGCCGCCGTCCGATGATCATCCCGATCATCATGGAGCTCTAGGGAAAGGTGCGCTTGCTGCGGGTGGGCCTGGGTTTGGGTTTGTCGCCCGGGCCTGAGAACTCCCGGCCGCTCAACGTCTGTCGGTTCAGGCCAGGAACTCGTTTGCCGCGAGGATGATGGCCACTACGACGAGCAGGCAACCGAAGGCGATACGAAGGAACTTCTCGGGGACGCGCTTGAGCAGGGCGGAGCCGAGAAACGCCCCTGGTATGCTTCCGATCGCTAGCATCGCCCCCTGAAGGAAGTCGATGTGCCCGTACAGCCCGTGTGTGATGATGCCTGGGATGGACAGGACGCAAAGCGATAGAAGCGAGACGCCGGTGGCACTCTTGAACGGCATGCCGTAGAGCCACATCACCATTGGGGTGATGATGAATCCACCGCCAACTCCGATGAAGCCGGAGAGGAAGCCGGCTATGACTCCGACGGCGATGGCTGAGACGATGCATGCGGCGGTGTTTCTGAAGCCGTTTGAGATCCTGCCCCGCTGTTCGGCTGTTGCAGTAGCGCCCTCTGTCTTCTTTTGTGCAGCTTTTCTGGCCATGTTCACGCCGGTGTACGCGATGACGATGGCGGCTGCGATCATGGATGCGGGGCCGCCGGCGATCTCGGCGAGCCACGATCCGATGGGGGAGAAGACGATTCCACCAAGGCCAATGATCAGGCTCAGCTTCACGAAGAGACCTTTGGATCGGATACGCCCGATGACCCCGGAGGCCGACGTGGGCAGGATCACGAAGAGCGACGTGCCAGTTGCCACCAGGGCGTCTACGCCGAAGAGTAGGCGCAGTAGTGGGATCATGATGATGCCGCCGCCAACGCCGAGGAGCCCCGAGAGGACCCCAACACAGACGCCGCTTATCACGGCTAGTATCATCGAGATGACCATCGCTTTTCCCTCGGTTTTCTCATCGGCGTGCCGTCAGAGTGGGACTCTATGCGAAGATGCCGTTGAATCATCCTGTACGAAGATAGCGCGTTGCGCTGCCGGACAGGCTCATATGTCTGCCAGAAGGGTGCGTATCGCAAGAGACATGACGTCTGCTCTGCGTATAAGGATGGCTTTCAGTTTTCAGCGGGTTTTTAGCCTGGTGAGGATTTGGTGTACGAAATGCGATGCGGCGCGACCCTTCAGGTTCGATTCAGAAGTGAGGTCTATTCTCATGAAACGTGATGGGACCCCGATAGGGAAAATGCAAAATACGCGAGGCTACCGACAAACCCCACCCCACCCCACTCCTCATAGTTGGAGCCTTTCCCATCCATCTTGCCTGACGTGCGGCGCTGGTGGACCCCCAACCACGGTGCCGCACGCTTCGTTTTTCAAACCGTTTGACGTTGTGCAAGCCGATGGCGCTATCTGCGCTGATTAGCGATATATGCGTCGGGTATGCGTTGGGAGTTATACAGCGCTGTTGGGGCGGCAGATTATCTCCCGTTCGATGAAGTCGCAGATATCCCCGACAGAGTCGATGTCGAAGCAGGGGATGTTGAGCGAACCTGCGAGCTCCACCATCTGTGGGATGTCCGTCGCCACCGCTACGGTGTCCGGGGACCTCAGGACGCCCTCCCTTTCCCAGGCACGATCGTTGGCTGGGTTGGCTTTGCGAAAGATGTCTACTGAGGGTGCGCCCGCATGCCTGAAACCCTCGATCACAACCACGTCCACGTCATCCATGCGCTCGATGATCTCGTCGAACTCCAGTTCCCGATAGAGCCCTTTGATCTCGGCCATCTTATCCGGGGAGGCGACTATCGTATGTATCGCTCCCGCCTGCGCGTGCCGCCAGGAGTCCTTGCCTGGTATGTCGATGTCGAATCCCTTGAAGCCATGGTGCTTGACCGAGCCGACTTTGTAGCCACGCTCGCACAGGTTCGATATAACCTTCTCTACCAGGGTCGTCTTGCCCGATCCGCTCTTCCCTATGAAAGCGATAGCCGGGGTAGTGTTCATCTTTTCCTCGATTCGCGAACCCGCATCTCCTGAACGTCCCAAGCGCCGAAGCGCCCCAGACACAGGGGATATTTGCTATAATCCCACTCTATTTCAGTATAGTTATGGAGCGCCTAGCTCTCGACCGCTGCGTCGTCTGCGCAGGCTCTCCGGCCTCGTGGGGACGGGGCAACTGCAAAGGGGTGGAAACATGAAGACTAAAAAGCTAGCCGTCGTTGCGGCATGCGCCATGCTCGGACTCTCTGCATTCGCGTTGGCTGGTTGCTCCAGCAGCGATTCCCAGACCGACGATGCAACCGAGGAGGCTGCTGCCGATGACGGCACCACCGCAGGTGGCGACAACATCCTGACCGTCGGGTTCGATCAGAACTTCCCGCCGTACGGCTACGTTGGCGACGACGGCAACTTCACCGGATTCGATCTCGACCTCGCCGCCGAGGTCGCCGCGCGCAATGGCTGGGAGATTGCCTATCAGCCCATCAACTGGGACGCTAAGGACATGGAGCTTGAGAGCGGAACGATCGACTGCATCTGGAACGGGTTCACTATCGAGGGACGCGAGGGCGACTACGCCTTCACCGATGCCTACATGGACAACAGCCAGGTGATCGTGGTTCGTGCTGATTCTGGGATCACAACCCTTGCCGATCTCGCTGGCAAGAACGTCACCGCCCAGGCGGATTCCGCAGCGCTGCACCTGCTCGAGGAGGGCGGCGATCAGTACGAGCTCGCTCAGACGTTTGCGAAGCTGCAGACCCAATCTGACTATCAGGTTGCGTTCATGGATCTCGAGAGCGGCGCCACCGACGCCATCGCGATGGATCTGCCCGTTGCCAACTACCAGATCTCCGGCAGGGAGGATCAGTTCACGATTCTCACCGAGGAGCCGCTTACCAGCGAGCACTACGGAGTTGCCTTCAAGCTCGGCAATGAGGCCTTGCGCGACATCGTACAGGCGACCCTGCAGGAGATGGTCGCCGATGGCACCGTTGAGGCGCTCTGCGAGAAGTACTCCGATCAGGGCATCAGCTACGACATGTGGATTCTCGAGGCCTAACCACCTCGAATCCACTGGCATATTGAAAGTTTGAGACTGCGGCGCCCGGGGGCTTGGCGATAAGTCTGCCAAGCTCTTGGGGCCGCAGCTTCGCGCCTTCGGACAGCAAGGAGTTTGGGAGAAAAAGTGGAACTCTCGGTAATGATGGGGCAGCTCGGAGGGGGGTTTGTTGTAACCCTCCAGGTGTTCTTCTACACGCTTCTCGGGGCTTTGCCCCTAGGGCTCGTGATCGCTCTGCTCAGGATGAACAAATGGGGCTTTCACGTTGGCGGCCGTATGATCAGGCCAATCTCGCTCATCGTCCAGTTCTACATATCGGTGATGCGCGGTACCCCGTTGATGCTCCAGCTGTTCGTCATCTACTTCTGCCCGTACTACGTGTTCGGGGTCACCCTCTCAGACACATGGCGCTTCGGGGCGACGATTGTGGCCTTCATCCTGAACTACGCGGCGTATTTCGCTGAGATCTACCGAAGCGGGATCGAGAGCATCCCCAGAGGGCAGTTTGAAGCGGCCCAGGTGCTCGGGTACACGCGCACGCAGTCCTTCTTCAAGATCATCTTCCCGCAGGTGATAAAGCGCATCCTGCCCCCGATGACAAACGAGATCGTCACGCTGGTCAAGGATACCTCGCTCGCCTTTGCGATTGGTTGTGCCGAGATGTTCACCAATGCACGCGCAATCGTCGCCAGCACGAGGGAGATGTGGGCGTTCTTCGCCGCCGGGATCATGTACTACGTCTTCAATCTCATCGTCGCCTTCGTCATGAATCGCGTTGAGAAGAAACTCGCCTACTACCATGACTAATCTGGGGGAAGAGATGCCCGTTGTAAGTTTGGAGCACATCTACAAGAGCTTTGGGAGCAATGCGGTTCTCAAGGACATCTCCCTTTCTGTGGAGAAGGGGGAGGTCGTTGGGATTATAGGGGCGTCGGGCGGTGGCAAGTCGACGCTGTTGCGGTGCGCCACACTGTTGGAGACCTTCGAGAGGGGACGGCTCTCCTACGGCGACGTCGTGGTTGCCGACAACGATGCGTCGGGCAACGCCGTCTACGGTTCCAGGCAGGTGCAAAGGCAGGCCCGCCAGCGCTTCGGGTTGGTCTTTCAAAACTTCAATCTGTTCCCGCACTTCACCGTTATGAGAAACATCACCGACGCACCGCTGCGTGTGCAGAAGCGTCCCGAGACAGAGGTCATGGAGCAGGCGAGGGGACTCATAGAGAAGATGGGTCTGGAGGGCAAGGAGGACATGGTTCCCTGCGAGCTCTCCGGTGGCCAGCAGCAGCGTGTCGCGATCGCGCGGGCGCTGTGCATGAACCCTGACGTGCTCTTCTTCGATGAGCCCACCAGCGCGCTAGACCCGCTGCTCACCCGCGAGGTACTCAAGGTCGTTCGCGATCTTGCCGAGGAGCACATGACGATGGTGATAGTCACGCATGAGATGGGTTTTGCCCGCGATGTGGCCGATCGCATCGTCTTCATAGCGCATGGAACTATCGTGGAAGAGGGTCCGGCCGAGCAGGTCATCTCCAACCCGCAGCATCCCGAGACCCGCGCGTTTCTCTCAAAGGTCGCCGACGAGGATTAGGTGCACTTCAAGTCGAACCGATGCCTTCGAGCATACGATGGATTTCCTAACGCGCTGGCAGTAGGGCGGACATCAGGTCAGGCCCAACGTACGCGCATTGCCGCTCCGCGATACGGACTCCTGGTTTGTCTGTGATTATAGGATGCTTATAATTCAAAGGTTGTAGACTGAACTTTCCGAGTCTTGACAGCTCATGTTAGGAGAATCAGATGGCCGCCCAACATGTCAGGGGCAACGTTAACAGGAGCAGCCACTCAACCTCGAATAGTCGGGGCGACGGTGCGCATGCTCATTTCCAATATACGGGCACGCAGCAGTTTTCGCGGACATCCAAGCGGCGCAAGCGCAAACGCAAGCGCATCCGCATCGTGATCATCGTCATAGTCGCCGTTCTTATTGTTCTCGGTGTCTGTGGCTTTATGCTCTACCGCTCCGCGATGGCGGTTATGGATGAGGCGCGCAGCTGCATGTCGCTCGTTCAGCAGGTGAAGGACAAGATCTCCTCCGGAGATACGCAGGGCGTCTCAGAGGACATATACACCCTCTCTGAGTCCACGACGAAGATGAGTTCCGAGGTCAGCAGTCCCGTTTGGATCCTGGGTACGATCATCCCGGTCTACGGAAGCGACATCTCCGCAGCGCGAACCCTGGTCAACGCCGTGGACGAGATCGTCACCGATGCACTCGTTCCCATGGCGGAGGACCTGCAATATATCTCGATCGACACGCTCTACGTCGATGGGCAGGTCGATATCGACAGTCTGACCCTGCTCGTGAACGACCTGTCCGAGGTTGCTTCGGTGATCTCCTCCGCGAACGAGGCGATTCAGAGCATCGGCACCACGCACATCGACCAGCTCACCTCCATTGTCGACACCGTGAAATCAACGATGAGCACTCTCGCAAGCGCGACAGAGACAGCCTCGAGCTTCGCCCCGATGCTCACGGACATGCTGGGCGCCGACGGAGAGACAAGGACCTATCTGATCGTCGCGATGAACAACGCGGAGATCCGAGCCGCCGGTGGGTTTAGCGGAGCGCAGGGACCGCTCACCATCACTGACGGCGCCATCTCTTTGGGCGACTTCCAATCGGTCCTGTGGATCAACGATGGCGGATCCGTGTCCATCACGGAGGAGGAGTACAACCTGTTCCAGGGTGGTAGCTTCAGCGGCGAGGCCATGACAGTGACCTCCGGTGACGCCTTCTACAACCCCGACTTCCCGCGCAGCGCGAGCAGGCTGGTGGAGTTCTGGACCTACCTCAACGGTGGGACTATCGACGGCGTTATAGCTGTGGATCCTGTGTTCCTGCAGAGCCTACTCGCAGTGACTGGTGGGGTCACCGCTTTAGATGGAACCTATGTGGACGGCACCAACGCCGCGCAGTTCCTCATGAGTGACGTGTATTGGAACTACGACGATGGCGACACGCAGGATGAAATCTTCGCCGATGTTGCGAGCAAGGCGTTCGATCAGGTCATGAACAGCCTCGATTCCAGCACGTTTATGGACATAGTCGATGTTGTGCAGCAGGGCACCGAGGAGGGGCGTTTCCTGGTCTGGATGGCCGATGAGGACGAGCAGGAGGCCGTGGTGGAGCTTGGCTGCTCCGGTGAGATCTCAACCGATACCACCACCGCGCAGACCGGCGTATATGTGAGCAACTACAGTTACTCCAAGCTCGACTGGTACCTCGACCTAGATGTCACCTCCGACGAGGGCACGCTCAACTCCGACGGCTCCAAGACCTATCAGATGCAGGTCACTCTCACTAACACGCTCGATCCCGAGCTGGAGGACTCGTTGGCCAACTACGTGCGCGCCTGGAACACCGAGGCTTTGAGTTATGGCGACGAGATGCTGCGCGTGCATCTCTATGCGCCAGCCGGCGGCACTGTAGACAACGTCACGGTCTCGGGTTCCGAGACGATAACCATTCAGAATGGCACCTACAACGGCATCAACGTCGCGTTTGGGGACACTCACCTGCTGCCAGGTGAGACGGTGACCATCACGTACACCATCACTACATCGACGGAGGCGGGCAACGTTCCCCTCGACATCAGGGTGACGCCAACGGCCAATTAGAAAGGTGGGCCAAGATGGGTTTTCTCGACAACATCTCCAACGTGGCCAACAGGGCCACATCTGCAGCTGGACGTACCAGCCGAAAGGCGCAGTTGAAGGTTCAGCTTGGCGACATCAACAGGCAGCGACAGGATCTAGCCGCGCAGCTTGGCGCCAGTCTCTACGACATCACCCGCGATAATCCGGAGTTTCGCAACGGCAGGGAGACCCTCTACGACGGGATAGCCGATCTAGACTCCAGACGTGCGGCCATCGAGGCCGAGCTGTCGACGATTGAGGACGAGGCCGCGGCTGCGCGGATAGCCGCAACCACCTACAACTGCACCCAGTGTGGGACGACCGTGCATGCCGACAGTACCTTCTGCACAGGATGCGGAAAACCCCTCGCCGAGATAGTGCAGGAGATCAACGAGCGCGTGGCGGCCATCTACAACGAGAGCTCTCAGGCCGCGCAGACTGCACAAGCTGCACAGACTGTAGAGCAACCCGGTCTCAAGTGCTCCTCCTGTGGCGCTGCCATCGAAGAGGGGGATCTCTTCTGCCAGTCCTGTGGGACCAAGCTTGGATAGAGGTCTTTCGGTATCGCTGCGCCTGTGGTCGTAGCAAATCTAAGCGAAGGAGAATGCTTTCATGAGGGCGAAGGTCGAGATGGAGCAGCTGCACAGGCTGTGGATCGAGAAGGCCGATCAGTCGCTCTTCTCTGAGCTCGCGGAGATGCTGGGCGATGTCCCCGCGATCACCGACGCCTTCTACCAGGATCTCGAGTTTGGCACCGCTGGGCTTCGTGGCGTGATAGGCGCCGGGTCCAACCGGATGAACATCCACACGGTGGGCCTTGCCACCCAGGGCCTCGCCGACTACCTCAACGCCGAAAGGCCGGTCAATCCCGCTAATTGCGAGCTGGCATCGCTGCCGGTGGCAGAGCGTCCCGCACCCACCGTCGCGATCTGCCGCGATAGCCGCAGGATGGGGGAGGAGTTCGTGAAGGTTGCCGCCGGGGTTCTCGCGGCAAACGGCATCCGCTCCTTTGTCTACCCTCGCGTCGAGCCCACGCCCGCGCTCTCCTTCGCGGTACGCGATCTCGGCTGCTCCGCCGGCATCAACGTCACCGCTAGTCACAATCCCGCCGAGTACAACGGTTACAAGGTATACGGCCCCGATGGCTGTCAGATAACCTCGGAGGCCGCCACCGCGATACAGTCTGCCATCCAAAAAGTGGACATCTTCGACGGCGTCAAGCGCATGAGCTTCGAGGAGGCGCTAGAGAGCGGCCTTGTCACCTGGATCGGCGAGGACACCCTTGACCGCTTTATCGACGCCGTTGCTGCGCAGTCTCTCGAGGATGCCGAGACGGTTCCGGAAGCCTCGCTCTCCGTGGTCTACACCCCGCTAAACGGCGTCGGCCTGGAGTGCGTGGGGCGCATCCTCGATCGGATCGGAGTCAGCGACGTCACCGTGGTGCCCGAGCAGGCCCAGCCCGACGGCGACTTCCCCACCTGCCCTTATCCCAACCCGGAGTTCCGCGAGGCGCTCGAGCGCGGCCTTGCGCTATGCGAGAAGACGCACCCAGACATCCTGCTCGCGAGCGACCCCGATGCCGACCGCGTGGGCGTGGCCGTGCTGCATGAAGGGGAGTACCGCCTCATCTCTGGAAATGAGATGGGCATCTTGATGCTCGACTACGTCTGCGAGATGCGTGCCGCGCGCGGGGAGGATCTCTCCCGTGACGTCGCGGTCACGACGATCGTCTCCACCGCCATGGTCGACGCGCTCGCCGCCTCCTATGGGTTCGAGCTGCGCCGCACGCTCACCGGCTTCAAGTACATAGGCGAGCAGATCCTAGGCCTTGAACTAGCCGACGAGGCAGAGCGCTTTATCTTCGGGTTTGAGGAGAGTTATGGCTACATGTCGGGCTCGCATGTCCGTGACAAGGACGCCGTGAACGCTTCGATGATCGTCTGTCAGATGGCGCGCTGGCACAAATCGCATGGCCGCGATCTGGTAGAAGCCCTCGATACGCTCTACGAGCGTCATGGATACTACGCCAACCGCACCATCAACATCGCCTACCCCGGTGCGGAGGGTTCCAAGCGTATGGAGGAAATCATGGGCGGCCTGCGCGCCAGCCATCCCGCGCAAGTCTGCGGGCGAGATGTGCTCTCCTTCATCGACTACTCCTCTGGGGCCGAGATGCCGCGCATCAACGGAGCTGGTCCTGCGCAGACCCTACCTCCAGCCAACGTGGTGGAGTTCGTGCTGGGCGATGGGATCAAGCTGATAGTCCGCCCCAGCGGAACCGAGCCCAAGATCAAGGGCTATCTCTTCGCCCGCGCGGATTGCTCCGATGCGGCCTCCGACATGCTGGATTCCCTCGAGCAGGCGGCCCGCTCCATTCTGGAGTAGCCGCTCTCCCGCAGACCGCATCGCTTGCGCATCGTTGATATACAATTGGACCCTATGGGGTCGGACCATGACGCGAGACGAGGTGAGTAAAGCATGGCCGATAAGCCAACATGCCCTGTGTGCAACAAATTGGCGGATCCTTCGGATACCGTCTGCGGAAGGTGCGGGTTTAAGCTGGTGGGCAGAACCGAGCAGCTCCGGACGATAGATGCTGTTGACAGAGGCAATGTTGCAGGGGGTGGGTCGGCCGCGATGGGAACGCCCACGCTCACCATCATCAAGGGTCCTCTGGAGGGGCAGGCATTCCCCCTCTCGAGCTTCCCGCTGGTGATCGGCAGGGATCCCTCGTGCGACCTGTTCCTTAACGACAGGACGGTCACTCGCCGGCACGCGTCGGTGGATATAATCGACAACGAGGTCGTGATCTGCGACCTCAAATCCATGAATGGGACATGGGTGAATGGGAAGGCCTGTGACAGGGCAGTGCTCACCGATGGCACCATCGTGCAGATCGGCACGTTCACTATGGCATTCAACATCTAATTTTCTTGGGGATAGAGGAATAGGAGACGGAAGTGGGTCAGTCCAAGATGCTGCTGTCTGGAAATGAGGCGGTGGCGCGTGGGGCGTACGAGGCCGGTGCCGTTATCGGAGTCGGATACCCAGGAACGCCCTCAACGGAGACGCTTGAGGCGTTCGCCAAGTTCGATGAGGTCTACGCGGAGTGGGCCCCCAACGAGAAGGTCGCGATGGAGGTGGCCGCGGGTGCTAGCATGGGCGGTGCCAGGTGCATCGTCACGATGAAGCACGTGGGCGTCAACGTCGCCGCCGACCCGCTGTACTCCATCGCCTACACGGGCGTCAACGGCGGGCTCGTTATACTCGCCGCCGACGACCCCGGTATCTTCTCCTCGCAAAACGAGCAGGACACGCGCTTTCACGCCCTCGGTGCTCGCATCCCTCTACTGGAGCCTTGCAGCCCCACTGAGGCCTACTCGTTTGCCAAGCTTGCATACGAGATCTCCGAGCGTTTCGACACTCCTGTGATCATCCGCTCCACCGTGCGCATGTCGCACACCAAGTCGATCGTGGAGGTGGGCGAGAGGGAGGAGTACCAGCTCAAGCCCTATACCAAGGATCCCTCCAAATGGGTCATGATGCCGGCGTTCGCCAAGCAGCGCCGCAAGGTCGCCGACAAGCGCGTGGCCGATCTCTCCGAGTATGGATGCGAGCTGGCGCGCGCCGAGTACCGCGACAAGGGAGTCGGCATCATCTGCGCGGGTGTCGTGTATGAGCACGTTCGCGAGGCCATGCCCGATGCCTCCACACTCAAGCTCGGCATGACCTACCCACTGCCCCGCAGGGCCATCGAGGAGTTCGCCGACAGCGTTGAGAAGGTCTACGTTGTGGAGGAGGCCAGCAACTACCTGTCCAGCCAGGTTGCCGCGCTCGGTATCCTGCTCAACCACACACCCAATCCGATTCCGCCCGACGACGAGGTCTCGCCGGCGATAATCAGGCATGCGTTTGGAATGGATGACGCTCCGTTCGAGACCTACAGCGGAGAGCTCCCCGGACGCCCCCCGATGCTGTGCGCGGGTTGTCCGCACCGTCTGGTGTTCGCCGAGCTCAACAGGCTCGACGCCATCGTCACCGGTGACATAGGTTGCTACACGCTGGGCACCCTTGCTCCGCTCAGCGCGATGAACTCCTGTGTGGACATGGGAGCTTCGGTCTCCATGGCGCATGGCATGGAGCTTGCACGTGCCTACGGCTCCGGCGCCGAGGGCAAGATCGCCATCAGGCCGATCGTGGGCGTCATCGGCGACTCCACGTTCGCGCACTCCGGCATCACCTCGCTGCTCGGCACCATCTACAATCAGGGGGCCGGGATCGTCTGCATCCTCGACAACCGCACCACGGCCATGACCGGCCAGCAGGGTAACCCCGTGAACGGAATCACCCTGCAGCACAGGCCCAGCCGCGAGCTCGATCTAGTCGAGCTGTGCAAGGCTCTCGGAGTCGAGGATGTTCAGCGCGTCGACGCCCAGGACCTCAAGGCCGTGCGCGACTCGTTCAAGCACGCCAAGCAGTTCGAGGGATTGTCGGTCATCGTCTTCTGCTCGCCATGCCAACTCCTGCTCAGGCAGCGCAAGTCCCCGGTGAAGGTCTCCGACGACTGCCGCTCCTGCCGCGCCTGCATCAACATCGGATGCCCGGCGCTCGGCAGCGACGCCTCTGGTGCGGCCGTCATCGATGAGAGCCAGTGCATCGGATGCGGCCAGTGTGCGCAGGTGTGCCCGTTTGGGTGTATCTCGCTGCCCGAAGACGACGAGAACCACGAGTAGAGCCAGGGGTGATTGGAAATGAGCGGTTCTAACAACGGATCCAAGACCACCACGGTGGTTCTATGTGGAGTCGGAGGGCAGGGCACCATCCTCGCCGCCGACATTCTCGCCAAGGTTGCGGCTAGGGCTGGCCTCGACGTGCGTCTCTCCGAGATCCACGGCATGGCCCAGCGTGGCGGCAGCGTCATCACCATCGTTAGGTTTGGCGAGGAGGTCCACTCTCCTGTGACCGATTACGGTTGCGCCGACAGGGTCGTGGCCTTCGAGGCAACGGAGGCCCTGCGTTACCTGCCGTACCTCGCCGAGGGCGGTCGGTTGCTCGTGAACTCCGCGGAGATCGTTCCGCTGCCGGTGCTCATCGGCAACGCGAAGATGCCCACCGACACCGACGAGTTTTTGGCCGAGCACGGCGCGGTTATGATTGACTCCTCTGCCATAGCTAACGGGGTGGGCAACCCCAAGGCAACCAACATCGTTTTGCTTGGGGCGCTCTCTGCAGAGCTGCAGTTTGAGGAAGCGCTCTGGGAGGAGGTCATCTCCGGGAGGGTTCCGCCCAAGACCGTGGAGAGCAACATAGCGGCGTTCCATGCCGGGCGCGCCGCCGTGGGGGCATAGATTCGAGTATCCCGCGGGGTCCGATGGGCCCCGCGTCGAGGTTTTACGGTAAGGCTGGAGGTATCCAAATGGGGGTCAGGCAGCTCAGCGTTTTTGTAGCTAACGAGCCCGGGCAGCTGCGCACCGCAACCGGGGCGCTTGCCGATGCGGGAGTCTCGATCAGGGGCATCTCCGCATCCGACACCGCTGATTTCGGCATCGTGAGGATAGTGGTGGATAAACCCGACGAGGGCGAGAGGGCGCTCGCCAAAAAGGGTTTTCTGGTGAAGTCCTCGGATGTGATATGCGTGAGGCTCATCGAGGACCGTCCGGGCGAGCTCGACAGCATATTCGACGCGATCGCCGCGATCGATATCGACGTGATGTACGCCTACTCGCTCACCAATCTCTATCTCGTGATGATGACCAGCGACCAGGACGCATCTACAGCGGCCCTGCGTGAGATAGGGGCCGAGCTCATCGAGGACAACTCCCTCATTTAGAGCGGGAACATCGGGTGCCAATGTAAGTTGAAATCCCCAAGGTCAATGGGGTTCGAACAGGAGGGTTTGGCGGAAATGCCGATCTACGATCCAGCAGTCGAGTGTGCATCTAGGGAAGAGATCAGGTCAATACAGCTCGCAAGGCTCCAAAAAACCGTCGCATACGTCTACGACAAGGTGCAGTGGTATCGCGAGAAGATGGACGCCTCCGGTGCGAAACCCTCCGACATACGCTCGCTCGAGGATGTGAGGCTTCTCCCGTTTACGGACAAACTCGTCATGCGCGACACCTACCCGTTCGGACTCTTCGCCCTCCCGTTGGATCAGGTGATCCGTCTTCACGCGTCATCGGGAACCACCGGAAAGCCCATCGTCGTGGGGTACACTCGCCGCGACCTCGACATATGGAGCGACTGTATTGCCAGGATCGCCCAGATGGCCGGGGTCGAGGCCGGCGACCGCGCCCAGATGGCCTTTGGATACGGCATGTTCACCGGTGGTTTTGGCTTGCACTACGGGATGGAGAAGCTCGGCGTGATGATGATTCCCGCAGGCTCGGGCAACACGGAGCGCCATATCCAGATGTTCGAGGACTATGGCAGCACCGTCGTTATCGCCACCCCATCGTACGCGATGCACATCTGCGAGGTCGGGGAGAAGCTGGGCTACGACTGGGAGTCCAGCCAGCTGCGCGTGGGTCTCTTCGGCGGCGAGCCCTGCCCGCCCAAGCTCAAGTCGGAGATTGAGAGCCGTATGCACATCACCTGCACCGACAACTACGGGCTGACCGAGGTCATGGGCCCGGGGGTCTCGGGAGAGTGCCTCTGCTCCCGCAATATGCAACACATCAACGAGGACCACTTCCTCTGGGAGGTCGTGGACCCGGATACTGGGGAGCCGGTCGAGGATGGGCAGGAGGGAGAACTCGTGCTCACCACCCTGACCAAGGAGGCCATCCCTGTGCTGCGCTACCGCACTCACGACCTCACCTGCGTCATCACCGAGCCCTGCGAGTGCGGGCGCACCACCGCGCGCATGCGCAAGGTGCGCGCACGCTCCGATGACATGCTCATCATCCGCGGGACCAATGTGTTCCCGAGTCAGATAGAGGACGTGCTCTCCACCATCGCCGGCGCAAGCGCGCACTACAGGATCGTGGTGGACAACGAGACCGGTCTCGACAGGCTCATCCTTACCGTTGAGGTGGAGCCCGACGCCTTTACCGACTCTTACGAGGAGATGGAGGCTTTCAGGCACCGTATCTGGGACAAGATGCGCAATGTCTTGCAGGTGAGCGTGGATGTGAAGCTGGTCGCACCCGGGACGATCGAGAGGTCGTTCGGCAAGACTCAGCACGTACAGGACAACCGCAAGTAGCCCGCTTGCGTGCGTGGGCGCGTGTGTGCGAATGCGCTGCTACAATGAGGGGCGATTCACACCGAGTCGTCTGGGCGAGAACGCTTTCGAGGACATTGACTCTCTGATCGCGACCGGCTGGCACGCCTGGTGAGCGCGCTTTAAGCCTGAATGAAAGTCTCCAAAGTTGCGTCCAAAGTTGCAGAACAAATCTGTTAATCTAAAAATCGTGCAATTTACGTTGTTGCTTAATCTAAAAAAGGTGTGAATTATCCTTTTAACTAGGTCAGATTTGGACAGCTTCTTTCTGTATCTGTCTGCTGAATTCGGTGTCGAGCTGAGGAAAAGAAGAACTCTTGTGGTCTTTGATGAGGTGCAAGCCTTTCCTCCGGCACGCGAATTCATAAAGCATCTGGTGG
>CAYRYP010000016.1:13858-22390 GCA_964428485.1 uncultured Coriobacteriaceae bacterium | reverse complement strand
TTCACGGTGCAGGCGTTGATCTCCTCGGACTCGTCTAGTCCGGTGAGGATACCCTTGTGTACGAGATACTTCGCGCCGATGGTTCCCATGTCCATCAGACATACCGGCTTGTCGTCGCGACCGAGTTCGTGGCGCATCTCCATGTAGCGGTTGAAGGCTATCTGGACGATGGAGTCGTCGATCTCGATATCGTCGAGCCTTGTGCCGAATGTGGTGTGGCGGCAGTGGTCCGACCAGTAGGTGTCGATCATCTTGATCTCGGTGATCGTGGGCTGTCTACCCTCGCCGGAGAAGTACTCACGGCAGAAGATGATGTCGTCAAGGTCCATCGCCAGGCCTCTGTCGGTGATAAAGCGCTCGAGCTCAGCGTCGGACATGTTGGTGAAACCCTCGACGGTCTCGACCGGGTCCGGGTCGGGGTGGATCATCTCCAGCGTCTCTGGGAGCTCGAGTGAGGCTTCCCTGGCCTCCACCGGGTTGATGACGTAGTCGCGTATGGCGTCGACATCGGCGTCGGAGAGGTCGCCAGAGAGGATGTAGACGCGGGCGCTTCTAACTGTGGGCCTCTCACCCTGGCTTATCAGCTGCACGCACTCGCTGGCCGAATCGGCCCGCTGGTCGAACTGGCCGGGCAGGTACTCCACCGCAAACACAGCGCAACCCGGCTCGTCGGGCAGCTCGCGATATGTGAGATCGGCCTGAGGCTCGCTGAAGACGGTCGGAACACACCTTTCAAACAGCTCCTCCGAGATGCCCTCGACGTCGTAGCGATTGAGCAGGCGCAGGTCATCGAGCGAGGCGATACCGAGTATCGTGCGTAGTTCCTGCGCGAGTTGCGACGCCTCGATGTCGAAGCCGGGTTTCTTCTCAACGTAGATTCGCGAGACCATGTGCGGGCCTTTCTCGTCGCCTTGATCAGGTGGTTGCTTAACGCTTCGTCAGATTATAAGCCAGCAGGGGAGCGTCTCTGTGTGAGGGGGCGTCACGGCGAACCATGCCCGATGAACGACTGTATATAATCGTTTTCGGCTTGCATCGTTTTTCGGAGGTCTGCATGTTAGGTGCGATATTTGGGGACATAGTGGGGGCTCCCTACGAGTTCAACCCCATCAAGACAGAGGAATTCCCACTGTTCTCGGAGGCCTCCGCCCCGACCGACGACTCCCTCATGACGATCGCCGTGGCAGACGGGCTGATGACCGCTATTGCCGCAGGGCTTCCCGTTGGGGAGTGCGTTGCCCGTGCGATGCGCAGGATCGGCCGCGCGTATCCGAAGGCGGGGTTTGGCGGGAGATTTCTGTCGTGGCTTATGGAGGGTTCGGACGAAGCTGAGCACATACCCGCGCCATACGGGAGCTGGGGAAATGGCTCGGCCATGCGCACCTCTGCGGTAGCGTGGCTGTTTGGCTCGATCGAGGATGTCGAGGGATACGCCGGCGTCATAGCCTCTATCACGCATAACCATCCCGAGGGAATCAAGGGGGCTCAAGCCACCGCTGCCGCAGTGTTTCTGGCCAGAATGGGCGACTCCAGGTTCAGGATACGCAGGCATATCGAGGAAGTTTACGGCTACGACCTCTCGCGGACCCTTGACGAGATCCGCCCTGAGTATTCCTTCGATGTGAGCTGCCAGGGTACTGTGCCGCAGGCCATCATCGCGTTTTTGGAGAGCCGCGGTTTCGAGGACGCCGTGCGCAAGGCTGTCTCTCTCGGAGGAGACTCCGACACTCTCGCCGCCATCACCGGCTCTATCGCGGAGGCCTACTACGGCATGCCTGCCGAGCTCGTACGTGCTACCAAGCGGCTACTGCCTCCGGACATGCTTGATATTGTCGAGAAGTGGCACTCCGGCATATGGAGGATGCGCGAGATGGTGGGGGTTGACTATGGCGACCCCTTCGACGAGATCGCCATACTGCGCGGTCGCGATTGGGGATCCGATGGCTGACAGGACAAGGGTGTCCTCGCCGGGGTTCGTGGGAGTGTTCGATTCTGGCGTTGGAGGCATAAGCATCCTGCGCGAGATGACGAGAATTCTCCCTTCGGAGCGCTTCGTATACTTCGGTGACTCCGCCAACGCCCCCTATGGAGACAAGGACCCCTCCGAGGTGTTACGGCTCTCGAGTCTTATCGTTGACTCGCTGGTGGACGAGGGGGCTAAGGCTATCGTGATCGCCTGCAATACCGCCACGTCCGTGGCCGCGCCAAAACTCAGGGCCCGCTACGCCGACATCCCCATAGTGGGGGTGGAGCCGGCGCTGCGCCCGGCGTCCATCCAGCCGGGAAACCACGGGATCCTCGTAATGGCAACTGAGCGCACTATAGAGCTGGATAAGTTCAACGACCTTCTCGCCAGATGCGCGGGGGAGGGAACCGAGGTCCACTGCGCGCCCTGCCCGGGGCTGGCCGACCAGATAGAGACCGGCGATGTGGACGGTCAGGAGATCCACGAACTGCTCGAGCGGCTTGTCGGCCGATACGCCGGAAAGGTGGACTCGGTGGTGCTCGGATGCACCCACTATCCGTTCGCGCGCGCCGCTATCGCCGATGTTCTCGGCGACGTGCGCTTCTTCGACGGAGCCGAGGGGACGGCTAGACAGCTAGAGAACATGCTGTCGGAGCGTGGGCTTCTTGCTGCCCCTGGCCAGGCCGGAGGTGTTGAGCTGCGATCAAGCCTCAGTACTCCCGAGGAGATCTCTCTTTACAGCAGGTTCCTGCTCTCATAGGCGTAAATTCTGGTTCGAGTCCGCCTATGTACCCTGCGTGGACAGCCGCTCGAACTTCAGGATCTCTGTGAAATTGACCATATGATGTCTGCGATCTCGCGCAAGTTGCTAGCTGTAGATTCTCGTTTTGCCCTCTTGCCAGGTTGTCCACTGCCCCTCGGTATCGCTGCTGGGAACACCGGTTGCGAGGAACGAGAGCATTCCCTGCCTGAGCGTCGACATGAGCTCGGCCGCCTTCTCGTCGGAAAGGCCAGAGTTTACCTCGTTGCTGTGTCTATCCAACGAGTTGAAGAGGATGGGGAGATCGGCGCAGTGCGTGGCACCGAGGTCCCCATTGTCGCCGTGTGCTGCGAGCTGGTAGAGCCACGATCTGTCGAAGTCGGAGACCACCTGGCGTGTTCTGTATGAGAATAGGGCCTCGGTGGAGGCTGCCACAACGAACCGGTAGGGGTCGTCTGCTCCGACGTTGGTGCGAACCTCCTCAAGGAGAGCTTGCGTACCGGGTGGGTAGTTGCCCTCGCAGAAGCCGGAGATCATCCCCTCGATCTCGGGCTCGTCCATCTGGCGAATGCTGTCAGCTAAAGAACCGATGAAGAAGGTGGTCTCGTCTGCAGTGAGTCCTGCTAAGATCGGGACCCTTGAGCCGCACCTCTCAGCCGCCTTGGCGAAGATGTCGCCGGTCAGAAGCGAACCGTCGTCGTAGGGCTGGAAGGAGACCCCGAACTTGCCGAGATCGCGAGCGGTGGCTCGCTGCTCCTCGAGTATCCTCCTCGTGCTTCTGTCCGCGACCTCGGAAGGGGAGGAGACGTTAACACGCTCCATGAAGGAGGTGCCGAGGCGCTCTGCCATCTCTCGGCTCATCGGTTGGGACGCCGGGCAGCTCATGATCATCATTCTGGAGAACTGGCCGTCGATCTCTCCGGTTGAGGCCAGCGCGACAACGTACCAGGCCCCGGCCGACTGTCCCGCGAGCACAATGTCGTCGGGATTGCCTCCGAAGTTAGAGGCGTTTGTTTGCAGCCATCTAAACGCTGCGAGAAGATCCCGAAGCGAGAGATTGCTAGGCACGCCGTCGGCGGCGAGGTTGCCGAGCACACCCAGCCTGTAGTTGACTCCCGCGAACACAACGTCGGCGTCGCGGGCGACCCTGCACCCGTCGTACTGGGGATGCGAGCATCCACCGGAAGCGAAACCGCCACCGTGGATCCACATCACAACAGGCCGTCTGCCGGAGGTCGAGGGCGTCCAGATCGACATGCGAAACGCATCTAGGCTCTGCTCGATTTCAACCGCTCGTCCGTCTGCTCCGTCTGGGTGAAAGACGATCTCGTGCGTGGACTGCGGGAAGATTGGGGCTGGTTTGGAGGAGTCCCTGACTCCATCCCAGGGCACGGGCGGGACGCACTCCTCGAACATGCCGGAGTCCTTGGCGTACGGGATGTCGAGATAGGCCTCCACACCCTCAACGAGGATTCCTTCGAGCTCACCTTCTGTGCATCTGGCGATTGGTCTTTCTGCTATATCTGCCATTTAGAGATACCTCCTGCGTTTGCGACTCTCCCGCGCACTTTCCGATCGCGGAAGACTGTTGTGTGCTTCCTATGGGTGAGTGCGGTCGAGCACCCTATTGGATTATCATCGGACTAATTAAAAAGACACACTGCCTTTGTCGAGCTTGTCCCGACAGCGATTTTAACGGCATATCCGAAAAATATTGTATGCGGTTGCGGGAAACAGGCTGTCGTCTCGTAGAACGGTGAACCATGATCGAAATTCAGGGAATTAGTAAGTCATACAGGACGGGATCTTTCGTCCAACGCGCACTCGACGGAGTGTCGATAACGTTTCGGGACAGCGAGTTTGTCGCTGTCCTTGGTGCAAGTGGGTCGGGTAAGACCACCCTGCTCAACATCCTAGGCGGGCTCGATCGCGCCGACCAGGGTGACATAGTCATCAACGGCGTCTCCACCAAGGACTATTCCAACTCCGACTGGGACACCTACCGCAACCACCGCATAGGCTTCATATTTCAGAGCTACAACCTCATCCCGCACCAGAGTGTTGTCTCCAACGTCGAGCTCGCTCTTACGCTCTCCGGGGTCTCGCGCTCCGAGCGTAGGCAGAGGGCTCTTGCGTCGCTCGAGAAGGTTGGCCTGTCCGATCACGCACACAAGCGGCCCAACCAGCTCTCCGGCGGACAGATGCAGAGGGTCGCGATCGCGCGCGCTCTCGTTAACGATCCCGATATCGTACTTGCCGACGAGCCTACCGGCGCTCTTGACACCGAGACTGGCATCCAGGTGATGAACCTGCTCTCTGAGATCGCGCGCGACAGGCTCGTCATCATGGTCACACACAACCCCGACCTTGCGCAGAGGTATGCCAACAGGATCGTGAGGCTCTCCGACGGCAGGATCATCGACGACTCGCGCCCCGTGTCAGAGGATGAAACCAATGCCCCGCACGCCGCAGCGACAGCGGTCGCCGCAGGCACGGCAACAGGAGCGAGCGCGGGTGGTATCGACGCTCCGATCGAGCCAGGCGGCGATGTCGGCAAGACGCGAGAGCAGATCTCTGCGACTCCTAGGGAATCGCGCGAGAAGCACGGCCGCAGCTCGATGTCGTTCGCCACGGCCTTGTCGCTGTCGTTTAACAACCTCATGAGCAAGAAGGGCCGCACGATTATGACCGCGGTGGCGGGATCCATCGGCATCATCGGCATCGCGGCGATACTGGCCCTCTCCACGGGCGTGAACAACTACATCGTCAAGACCGAGGAGGAGACCCTGTCGTCCTACCCCCTCACCATCTACAAGTCGAACTACGATCTGACATCGATGTTCTCTGGCGGCTCGGGCGGCAGCGGCGGCGAGGATGAGACCGAGGACGGTACCATCCCCACGAACACCATGATGACCAGTCTTTTCTCCCAGATTCAGAACAACGACCTGGCATCGCTCAAGGAGTATTTCGATAGCGGCGAGTCGGGCATCGAAGAGTACGTCAACCTGATCCAGTACAACTACGACGTGACTCCCAACATATTCATGGCTGACACCTCGTCCGGGCCGGTGCAGCTCAACCCCGGCACGCTCTCCAGCATGACCTCCTCCACTGTTACATCCTCCAGTTCGATAGGGCTGAGTATGGACTCCTTTAACGAGATGATCGACAACATGTCCATTCTCGAGGAGCAGTACGATGTGGTGGCGGGGCGCTGGCCGGAGAGCTATGACGAGTGCATCTTGGTGCTCAACTCCCGCGGCGAGGTGAGCGACTACACGCTGTACAGCCTAGGCATACTCGACCCCGAAGAACTCGAGTCGATGTTGGAGTCGATGATGCTCAGCGAGGACATCGATGTCCCGGAGATCGACATCGACTTCACCTACGACGACGCGCTGTCGCTGACATTTAAGGTCGTCAACGCCTGCGACATGTACCAATACAGCGAGTCCTCGGGCACCTGGACCGACATGTCCGGTGACACCGAGTTCATGACCGAGGCGGTTAACAACGGCTTGGATTTGAAGGTCGTCGGCGTCGTCATGCCCAGTGAGACTAGCAGCGCAGGTGTGCTCACGGACGGGATCGCCTACACGTCGTCGCTCACGCACTACCTGATAGAACAGGCGGGGGAATCGGAGGTCGTCCAGGCACAGATGGCCCAGCCTGACGTCGATATCTTCACCGGAAGAACCTTCGACGAACTCAACTCGGACGCAGCCGAGGCGCTCGACCTATCCTCGATGTTCTCGGTGGACGAGGAAGTCCTGCAGAGCGCCTTCTCCTTCGACATATCGCTGCTGTCGGGTACAAGCATCGACGCATCCCAGATCACAGGATCGCTGGATGCCTCAACGATCGCCTCGCTTCTCTCCAACATGCCCGAACCCGACATGTCCTCCCTGTTCGCCGACTCTACGCTGACCTCCGAGCAGTTGGAGCAGATCAATCAGATCTCGATAGAGATAGCCAACGGTTTCCTACCTTACTGGTACGAACAGCACCCCGGCGAGTCGATAACGGAGGGTACTGACATCTCCTCCGATGTCCAGGCCTATCTCTCCACCCCCGAGGTTCTAGCCCTGATGGAGCAGATTACGGCGATACAGGGGCAAGCCACCTCCGAACAGATCTCGGAGGGCATCTCCGACTACATGGAGAACACTTTCCAGCCGTACCTAAATCAGGTCATGTACACGATGATGTCGCAGATGGCCGAGGGGATGGCCAATGCGATGGAGGATCAGATGAGCGCCCTGTCGGCGCTTATGGGTGATGCTTTCTCGTTCGACGAGAGCGCGTTCGCCTCCGCGATCAGCTTCAGCCTGTCGGAGGAGGACCTATCCTCAATCATGGCGGGTCTGTACTCCTCTGACACCACAAGCCTCGAAGGCAACTACTCCAAGATGGGCTACGCCGAACTCGACAATCCCAATAGCATCAGTATCTACCCGATCGACTTCGAGGCCAAAGACCACGTGATAGAGATCATCGATGCCTACAACGAGAGCATGGAGGAGCAGGGCTTCGACGATCGTGTGGTCGGCTACTCCGACTTCGTGGGGGCTCTGATGTCGTCGGTTACAGACATCGTCGACATGATCAGCTACGTCCTGATTGCGTTCGTGAGTATCTCGCTGGTGGTGAGCTCGATCATGATCGGCATCATCACCTACATCTCGGTCCTCGAAAGACGCAAGGAGATAGGGATTCTGCGCGCGATGGGGGCCTCGCGTGGAAACATCGCAAATGTCTTCAATGCCGAGACCGTGATAGAGGGGCTGCTCGCTGGAGTAATGGCCGTACTGCTCGTGATGCTGGTGTCACTGCCCGTCAATGCCGTAGTACTGTCGAACTTCGCGGTGGAAAACATCATGACGCTGCCGATGAACTACGCACTTATCCTGGTACTGATAAGCGTGGCGCTGACCTTCATAGCCGGCCTCATTCCCTCGATGGCTGCCTCTAGGAAGGATCCCGTGGAGGCTCTTAGAAGCGAGTAGGGAGTCTCGTAGCCAGGGCCGCCTGAGAGCCTTCGCCGGACAGGGATCCTAGGTTGGGCTTCCGTCGGGCGATCCGCCTCGTTTTCTGCCTACGGAGCAGAACGACTCCGGATCTATCAGCTCCAGCCGTTCGGCCACAAGTCTCACGGATGTGGTGATGTCCAGGTTGTCGACGTTTATCACCAGGTCTGCCCTGCTCTCGTAGAGGGGCGTGCGGTCGTCGTAGAGCTCGCGCAAACCCCCGCTTCGCCCGTCCGGGAACACCACCCCCCGTTCATCCAGGTCGCCGAGCCTGCGCCTAAGCTCGGCGAACGAGACCTTCAGGTAGACGATTGGCCCGGATGCGCCCAGGTTGTCCATCGCTTCCTCGGAGTAGATCGCCGAACCGCCGGTGGATATGACCGTGCGGGCGCACTCGATACCCGAGAGTATCGATCCTTCCACCTCGAGGAAACCGCTAGTTCCACGCTCGTCGATAATTGCTTGCAGGGTAGTGCCTTGGTGCTGCTGGATTAGCAGGTCGGTGTCGAGAAACGATAGGTTCATTCGCTTTGCGAGCACCACTCCCAGAGTCGACTTACCGGCACCCGGCATCCCGACGAGCACCACGTTGGCAAAGCCTGGCCTCCACCTGGGCGCCATCGGGTAGGCCGCGTGGGCAATGGGTACTACGCCAGATTTACTTGCCGAATCATCTGATTCGAAATCATGTCGTTCCATCGAGGAGCACCTCCGTACCCACCATCGCCGAGTCGCTGGTAAGACACCATGCAGTTTTTTGATTTCAAGTTATCTGC
>CAYRYP010000016.1:0-13758 GCA_964428485.1 uncultured Coriobacteriaceae bacterium | reverse complement strand
GCCTATGCTGCTCATCGTGATCTCGTTGAGAACTACTCGGTTGACGATCGAGACAGGTTTATCCAGGCTATCCGTGACAAGTGTCTCCCGCTGATCGAGGAGCTCTCGCAGCAGGAGTTCGATGAGACCGGCTACGGTCGCGTCGAGGACAAGATCGCAAAGAACACTGGCGCTCTCATGCTGGGTCAGGGCACCGAGGCCATCCCAACCAATATGTATGCTAGCGATCAGGGTCTAACCGTTGAGTACTGGGCTCCGTACGGAGTTGTCGGTGCCATTACTCCGGTCACCAATCCCGTGGCAACTCCGCTTGGGAATGGAATTTCCTGCATTGCCGGTGGAAACTCCCTTGTCTTCAACGCGCATCCCGCTGCAACGGGAATCACCTCCCGCACGATCCAGCTCGTCAATCAGGCGGTTGTCGAGGCCGGCGGTCCCAACAACCTGCTCACTGCTCCCACCGTGCCCACTATGGAGACCCTCGACGAGATTATGGCCCATAAATACGTCAAGCTGATCGTGGGCACCGGTGGCCCTGCGATGGTCAAGACTCTGATGAGCTCGGGCAAGAAGATCATCGCTGCCGGTCCCGGAAATCCCCCCTCGATCGTTGACGAGACTGCCGATATCAAGAAGGCTGCCGCTGGCTTGCTCGGCTCCGCTTCCTTCGACAACAACCTGCTCTGCATCGCGGAGAAGGAGATCTTCGCAGTTGACGCGATCTTCGATGATCTGATGAAGGAGCTCGAGGCCCTTGGTTGCTATGTCGCCACTCGTGAAGAGGCTGACAAGCTCACCGAGACCTGCCTCGTCAAGACCGACGATGGCGAGTATGCAGCCAACAAGCAGTGGGTCGGCAAGATGGCCAACGTCATCGCCGAGGCCGCGGGCATCAAGGTAGAGGGCGATCCTCGCCTGATCATCTTCGAGGCCAACGTGGACGATCCGCTGGTTCAGACCGAGCAGATGCAGCCCGTCATTCCGATCGTTCGCTGCAAGGACTTTGATCAGGCGTTCGAGTGGGCGGTGCCTGCAGAGCATGGCAATTGGCATTCCGCTTCGATCTGGTCGCTCAACCCCTACAGGGTCACCAAGTTCGGCAAGGCGGTCAACACCACGATCTTCGTCCAGAACGGAGGCACCATGGCGGCCTTTGGACTGGGTGGATCGGGCACCAACTCCCCGACCATTGCGACCCCGACCGGCGAGGGCGTGACTGGCCCGCAGAGCTTCGTGCGTCGTCGTCGCTACTGCATGGCGGACGGCATGAACTACCTGCTCTAAAAGCCTCCGAATTGGAAGCTGACAGAAGAGCGGTGTCGATTACCTGCTGAACTAGGGTACAACCAATGGGATCACCGGGGCCTTCAGGTTCTGGTGATCCCTTCATGTAGTCGGGGCTATCGCCTCCGGATGCTTCGGGGGTGACTGCGCCTTTAGCACAAGGAGAAAGACAAGATGAGCATCAGTACTTTTGATGAGCTTGTTGAGGCTGCTCGCAAGATGCCCGAAAAGACCAAGCTTGCCATCGTTATGGCTCAGGACGAGCACACCCTTGAGTCCGTCGTTGAGGCCACCAAGGAGAACATCGTCTCCCCAATCTTGATCGGCGATGCCGACGAGATCTCCAAGATTCTCAAGGATCTGGGAGAAAACCCCGGAGACTACGAGATCATCTCCGGTAGCGATGTCCAGGAATGCCTCGTAAAGGCCACCGACATGATCAAGTCCGGCAAGGCAGCCGCTATGATGAAGGGCAAGCTTCAAACCGGCGACTTCATGCGTGCCGTCGTCAAGGACGACGATATGAAGCGCCGCAAGGTCCTTTCCCTCGTCGGATTCTATGAGGTCCCAACCTACCATAAGATGTTCGCGGTCTCCGACATGGGTCTGAACACCTATCCCGACCTACAGGGCAAGAAGAACATCATCGAGAATGCGGTCGATATTCTGCATGCCATCGGTGTGGAGACCCCGAAGGTCGCCTGCCTCTCCGCAGTCGAGACCCTTAACCCGAAGATGCCGGATGCCGTCGACGGCGACGCTCTCAAGACCATGAACGCAAATGGCGAGATCACCGGCTGCATCGTCGAGGGACCTATCTCCTTCGACCTTGCGATGATTCCCGAAGCATCCAAGGTTAAAGGCTACGAGAGTCCCGTGGCAGGCGATGCGGACCTTCTGCTCGTGCCGGACATCGTCTGTGGAAACGTTCTCGTTAAGTGCCTCACCGATCTTGCCAACAGTCCCACCGCTGGAACAATCGTTGGCGCCAGGTGCCCACTTGTACTCACCTCCCGTTCCGCCAAGGCTTCGGACAAGTTCTACTCTATTACGCTTGCCGCCTACGCTGGTCAGAATTACTAATCGACTCGGGCCACATAGTCGCGCCCTGAAAGGAGAATCGTTAAATGGCAGACGAGAAGGTTTACAAGATCCTCGCCATCAACCCTGGATCAACCTCCACTAAGATCGCCCTGTTCGACAATGACAAGGAGATCTTCCACAAGAACATCTCGCACGATGCCTCCAAGCTGGCCGAGTTCGCCGAGGTTCAGGATCAGCTGGATTACCGCGAGCAGATGGTGATCGAGGCCGTCGAGGAGGCTGGGGTCTCCCTCGAGGACATCGACATCTTCTCCGGACGTGGCGGTGGGCTTCATCAGATCCCGGGTGGCACCTACGTGGTCACCGACCTTCTGGTGGATCATGCCTCTAAGGGGATTCCAGGGGTGCATCCCGCCCAGCTAGCCTCGCAGATCGCATACAAGCTGATCAAGCAGTACGGTGGGGACGCATACATTGTCAACGCCCCCGACACCGACGAATTCGATGAGATCGCCCGCTTCACCGGGCTTAAGGGCGTATACCGCGCGAGCCACATCCACGCCTTGAACCAAAAGGAGATCGCGCTGCGCTACTGCGCCTCCAAGGGGATTAAATACGACGAGTCCAACCTGATTATCGCCCACATCGGAGGTGGCGTCTCTGTAACCGCTCACAAGCAGGGAAGGATGGTAGACTCCAACGATATCATCCGTGGCGAAGGTCCGATGACCCCGACCCGTGCCGGCAGCCTGCCCACCATTGAGGTCTACAGCATGCTCACCGCTGACGGTGCCGACCCGAAGGCCATCAAGGAGCGTCTCACCAAAAACGGCGGCTTCGTAGACCATCTTGGAACCTCCGATGCTCGCGAGGTGGAGAAGATGATCGATGATGGCGACACCTACGCCAAGAAGGTCTACGATGCGATGATCTACCAGATCGCCAAGAGCATCGGCGAGTGTGCTGCTGTGCTCAAGGGCAAGGTTGACGGCATCATCTTCACCGGTGGTATGGCCTACAGCGACTACCTGGTCGAGACCCTCTCTGAGTACGTCGATTGGATTGCCGAGACTACCGCTATGCCCGGCGAGTTCGAGATGGAGGCCCTTGCAGCCGGTCCGCTGCGCGTTAAGCGTGGCGAGGAGGAGGCCAAGATCTATCCTGGCAAGCCCTGCTGGGAGGGCGTCGAAGAGCTCAAGTAGCCCTTCTCCAACGTTCGATATCCTCAAAAGGAGGGGGCGGTGTGAGGTGGTCTCGCATCGCCCCCTCCTTTTGCGCCCGCCGCAAGAATCGGTCTTGCGCTAGATGCGAAGGGCCGCCTGGAAGCCGCCGTTGACGGCGGCGGAGATGTTGCCGCCGACCTTTTTGCAGTCGCCCACGATCCTCACGTCGGTCTCGGGTGCGCAGTGGCGCATCGTCACAGCTTCATCGAAGTTCCTCTTGGTGCCGAACGCGTGGAGCACAGAGTCTCCCTCTACCAGGAACCTGTTGCCCTCGGAGTCGGTGCACCAAACGCCTTCGTTACAGACGCTCTCGATATTGGTGGAGAATAGCACCTTGGTTCCCTTTGTCATCGCGTTCCTGTAGACCTTCTGGGCCTTGGAGCCACCGTCGCGCAGGAGCTTGTTCCTGACGTGCTCCTCGTCGCCCCTGGCGATGATGGTGACGTCTTTGTCCTTGAGTCTGAACCCGAACGCCGCCTCGAACGAGGTCCTGCCGGCGCCGAGGATGACGATCTTGTCCCCCACGTCGAGCGTGCCATTCTCCCCGTCGGGCACCCATGCCACGTTGGGCCCGTCGAGTCCGGGGATGTCGGGGACGATCGGGGTGGACCCGAGTGCCAGGATGATGGCGTCGTAGCCCTCGGAGTCGAGCAGCTCGGCGTTGGCTTCGGTGTTCAGCCTCACATCGATCGGGTACTTATCCACCTGGCCGAGCAGGTACTTCACATACGCGGCGAGGTCGATCTTGTACTCGGCGGCTGTGGCGGGGATCAGCATTCCGCCAAGGTGGTCGCTTTTCTCGTACAGGACCACGTCATGGCCGCGCTTGCAAAGGGTGATCGCTGCGACGATGCCAGCGGGGCCGCCGCCCACAACAGCGCAACGCTTCTTGACCTCGGCCTTGGGAACCTGCCCGTCGGGAAGGTCGGTGGTCATGCCGCATATGGGGTTGACCGCGCAGTTCAGGACCCTAGGCATCAGCAACCTGGGGGTGCACTGGTCACACCTGAGGCACGGCCTGTGATCCTCGGGCCTATCCTCAGCATACTTCCTAGGCATGTCAGGATCGGCCATCAGCGGCCTGCACATGGCGGTGAAGTCCGCCCAGCCCTCGGATATGATGTGCTCGGCGAGCTCAATGCTGGTGATGGAGCCAACCGCGGTCACCAGCGTGTCGGGATGGGTCTCCTTGACGGCCTTGGCGTAGTGCGCGTTGAACGCGCGCGGCATCATGTAGTTCTGGCACCAGTTGTCGTAGTAATTCATGTCGAAGTCGCTGTGCAGGCCAGCGGAGATGTTGAAGATATCCGCCTTTTCTTTGAGCATTCCTATGAGCTCCAGCGTCTCGGGGAAGTGCATTCCCTTCGGTGCGATCTCGTCGGCGGAGATCCTGTATTCGATCACGAAGTCATCGCCGCATTTCTGCCTGATGCAGTCCAATACCTCCAGCGCAAAGCGGGCCCTGTTGGCGGTGCTGCCGCCATACTTGTCGGTCCTGTCGTTGTAGAGAGGTGAGGTGAACTGCGAGATCAGGTTGCCGTGGCCTCCATGCACCAGCACGATGTCCATCCCCGCCTTCTTCATCCTGCGGGCCGCCTCGCCGTACTTTTCGACGGTCTCGTCGATCTTGGCTTGGTCCATCGCTATCGGGGCAATCGGGTCACGCCCAAGCCTGTGCGCCCTACTGATCTCCGAGGAGGAGATGATCGAGGAGGACGAGAACGGTGCGCGTCCGATGACCTCCGGGGCGGTGTCGTGGCCGTTGTGGTTGATCTCGAGTGATGCGTGGCAGTCGTACTCCTTGGCCATCTCGGCGTACCACGACAGCGGCAGCACGCAGTTCTCGTTGCTGAGGTCGAGCTGGGTCTCTTCGTCCTTGCATTCTGTGATGTCGATGGAGGCGTTTCCGGAGTAGATGGTGCACACCCCTCCGCGGGCGAACTGTCTGAACCAGTCGACGAATTCATGGGTGATCATATGGTCGGTGTTGGTGTGGTTTGCAGATGGTGGGGCCAGCACTACTCTGTTTTTGAAGTCGATACCCCTGATCTCGATTGGTTTGAAGACGTGCTTGTAGCTAGAGCCCATTGCCTGTCCTCCTCCTTCCAGACGACATTCCCCCTGTCGCCTTGTCAAGATAACGGCCAAAATTTGAGTAGCTTCAGATACAGTGTACTTTTGAACTGTTCAACGCATGCTAGGCAAGCGCTACAGTAACAGGCATTTCGATATGCAAAATCGCCTTTTACAAGGGGTTTTCTGAATCTTTTGGCTCCAAGTGTGGTCGAAGGATTAGACCGGAGAGGAAATTGACGTGGCAGAAGCCGTGAACAGAGGCTTGGGTGCAAAGGGGTTGAAGGAAAGGCTGCTCGATGCGCTTCGATATAGGAACTCCGCTGCTACAGAAGCCAGCGGTTCTTTGGCATCCCCGATGTTTGACGCCCTCATCGTCAACGGGAGTCCCACGGGAACCGATCAGGGGCTTGTCGACGTGCTGGCTGACATGTCAAGTTTCGTCGTCGCTGCCGACTTCGGGGTCGGCTATCTGCTCGCCTCCGGGCGGGTTCCCGACATCGTGGTGGGTGACATGGACTCGGTACCGGAGCATATGATCGCAAGGATCGCCGAGCTCGGCATTCCGACACTTCGCGTGAATCCGGTCAAGGATGATACCGATCTGCAGCTTGCGATAGAGCGGGCGTCGAAGGAGAGCGGCAGGGTCGCCGTCACTGGCTTTTCAGGTGGCAGACTCGACCACGAGCTGGCGGCTATCGGAGATATGGCGAGAAGTGCGTGCGTGACCATGGCCGTGGACTCCAACTGCGCCATTGTGTTTTTGCGCGCGGGACAGACTCTCGAGCTTGCCTCCGTGGGGCTTTTGCCCGATGACGAGTACAGCGTGATGGCCTGTCTTGGACGGACCGTGGTCAACCAGCAAGGGGTTTTCTATCCGCAGGAAAGGGGAGTGCTCGAAGGCCTCTCCGGATTGGGTGTGTCGAATGTGGTGGTCGACAGGTCTGCCTGCGTGGAGTGCGTGCACGGCACGGTGGCGATCGTTCTCACCTACTGACGAGCGCGCGCTCTAAATGAGAGACGATTTAGCCGTCGAGATCTAGGATGGGGTGGTGGTAGCGTTTTCTGGAGGATGTCCTAGGACCGTTTTGGATCGCCTGTTCTGGACATCTGTTGATGCACCCCAAGCAGAAAGCGCATCTCTCTTGGGTCCACACAGGTCTCCCACTATCACCGATGGAGATGGCGCGGCTCGGGCAAATCCTCTCGCACACCCCACAGGAGCTACACTTTTCATCTGCTCGGAACCCACTTGTTTGCCTCGAGTACTTCTTGAAGATTTTGTTCGCGTAGGCAGGCACTAATGGGATGTGGAGTTTATTGAAGTTCTGGCCGCGCTTGCGGTACATGATGTCGGTGCAGATTGAGTCGACCTTCTCATCGGCTTCCCGAAGTATCCTCTCCACTCTCTGCTCGGATCCGACGTCGGCCCCCAGCACGTAGCTGTCGGGCATCTTCACGGCGGCACAGTAGTCCAGATGCAACCCGCGCCTTCTCAGCTCCTGGAATATCTGCATCGGGGCGATGCCCAAGGCAGAGCCGTACGTCATCACGGCAAAGACGTAGATCCCCCTAAGCTCGTGCCGCCTCTCGCCATAGTCGTCCACTGCGCCAATCCCGATGCGCATGATGAATTCGTCGATCATCATGGGAGTTCCCCAACAGTGCACAGGGAAGACGAACCCCAACCTTTCGCCGGGACGCAGGACACACTCCATCGAACCCCCGTTCAGGAGCTTAGAGACGTCTGTCGGTCTATCTCCACAGACCTCGCTGATCCTCTCGGCTACGTAGAGTGAGTTCCCGGTTCCAGAGAAGTAGAAGATCAAGGACTCACCCCCATTGACGCCACGCGGTGCCATACGAAGCCGCGACAGAAAGGACAGATAAAAGATATCACTTGCCGCTGCATGTCCGAATGCATCTAGGGCTTGCACCACGTCAAAACCACAAAGACAGCTTCATGCAGGCTTTATATCCGGCGTCGTAGATCCTCCCTCGTGCACACAATCTGGGCCATGGTTGATTCGAAAGCTCTTTTGCGAGAGGGCGCTATCCGCTTATCGAATGACGACAGCATCCAGTTGATATGCTGCTGCGTGCGGCATATAGTCGCAAAGAAACGATAGCAGGCTTTCATTTTTGCCTTTGCAAGTTCAGACGGTCCGCTTCACAACGAATCGTATTAAAGGGGGTTTCGAATGAGAGATCCGTTCAACGCGGCAACGAGAGACGATGTGGGGCAGGCGGGGGCCGATGGAGGGTTTCCTTCGGGCAACGACACGCCCAATCTGACGCTCGGGCTCGCTCTGAAGCATATAAACGACGAGCTTTTCAAGAAAGGCAATACGTCGATGAATCGCTACGGGCTCACGTTGTCCCAAGCGCACGTGCTGCTCTTTCTAGATGAGAAAGGGAAGAATAATGATGTCAGTTTCAAGGATCTCGAGAGGAACTTCTGTGTAGCGCAGGCCTCGATGGCAGGCGTCATCGCGAGATTAGAGGAGAAGGGATTTGTCTCCACTCGTCAAAATCCGGCCGACAGGCGCGCCAAGTTGGTGAGTATGAATAGAAGCGGCAAGCAGGTCTGCGAGTATGTCAGAGACGGCATCTCGACAATGGACCATGCAATGACCGTAGGTTTCACGGAGTACGAAAGGAAAGAGCTGTTGGATTTACTTAAACGGGTCTACATCAACGTCTGTGAGGCTGATGTCCCATGCTGAGAACCCTTATAAGCCACATAGGCCGGTACAAGGTCGCAACCATACTTGCCCCTGTGTTCACAGCGTGCGAGGTGATCATGGAGGTGGCGATTCCGTTTGTTATCGCGTATCTCATAGACGAGGGCATCAGCGCGGGTAATATGGGAAACGTCCTGATGTATGGCGGAATCATGCTTGTGTTGGCCTTCGCGAGTCTCGCTTTCGGTGTATTGGCCGGAGTATTCGCAGCATATGCGTCATCCGGTTTTGCTCGCAACCTCAGGGATGCGGAGTTCGAGGCGGTACAGACCTTCTCGTTCTCCAATATCGACAGGTTCTCCACGGCGGGTCTCATCACAAGGATGACCACCGACGTTACTAACATACAGAACGCCTTCCAGATGCTAGTCAGATTAGCGATCCGAGCTCCGTTCATGATGATCGCTTCGATGACAATGGCATTCGTGGTCAGCCCGGACCTGTCAATGGTGTTTCTGGTGGCGCTGGTTGTGATCGGAGCGCTCATCTTCACGCTCATGTCTAGGATAGTCCCGGTGTTTCGGGAGGTCTTCCAGAAATACGATGAGCTCAACGCTGACACACAGGAGAACATCTCAGGAATCCGCGTAGTCAAATCGTACGTGCGGGAGGAGTACGAGAATTCCAGGTTCATCAAGGCGGCCACTAACCTCTACAGGCTGTTCGTAAAGGCCGAGGGGAGGCTGGCTTTCAACCAGCCCATCATGATGCTTGGTATCTTCTCCTCGATGATCGCCATCTCTTGGCTGGGCGCGCAGTTCATCACCTTTGGCTCGCTTACCACCGGAGAGCTCACCTCGATGTTCTCCTATCTAATGAGCACTTTGATGTCACTGATGATGCTTTCGATGGTTTTTGTGATGATCACGATGAGCATAGCCAGCGCCAGGAGGATCAGTGAGGTGCTCAACGAGAAGCCCGACATCACCAACCCTGCAAATCCTGTGATGGAGATCCCCAACGGGTCAATCGAGTTCGAAAACGTCTCGTTTTCCTACTACAAGAAAGATGAGCAACGCCGTGATGTGGCCGATCTCGAAAGGGCGGGCGGCGAGGCCGTGCTCGAGGGCATAACGCTCTCCATCTCCCCGGGCGAGACCATCGGTATTGTGGGCGGCACCGGATCGGGCAAGTCCTCGCTGGTCAGCCTTATCAGCCGGCTCTACGATGTCGACTCCGGCTCCGTTAAGGTAGGCGGAGTGGATGTCAGGGAATACGACCTTGAGTTGCTTAGGGACGGGGTGTCCGTGGTGCTTCAAAACAATGTGCTCTTCTCGGGAACCATCCTCGAGAACCTCAGGTGGGGCAACGAGGACGCTACCGAGGAGGAGTGCGTCGAGGCCTGTGAGATCGCATGCGCCGACAACTTTGTGAGGAGCTTCCCCAACGGCTACAACACCTACGTCGAACAGGGCGGGAGTAACTTGTCGGGTGGCCAGAAGCAGAGGCTCTGCATTGCCAGGGCACTTCTCAAGAAGCCCAAGATTCTGGTACTCGACGATTCGACGAGTGCGGTTGACACTGCCACTGAGGCGAGCATTCGAAAGGGGTTTGCAACTAGGATCCCCAATACCACCAAGCTGATCATCTCGCAAAGGATCAGTAGTGTGCAGGATGCCGACAGGATCCTTGTGCTCGACAACGGCAGGATAAGCGGCATTGGCACCCACGAGGAGCTGCTTGCTAACAACACCATCTACCAGGAGATCTACGAGATGCAGATGAAGAGCGGTGGAGACTTCGACGAGCCTGAGAGCGATCATATTCCAGACGCAGGTTTCACCGAGGGAGGTGATGCCCGATGAGACCCATGAACAAGGCTGGTAAGGCCATAGACGTCGATGATTTCCAGGACATGGGAGAGTCTAAGCCCAAGATGAACGGCAGACAGGCGATGTCGGTGCTCGGGCGAGTGCTGGGCGTTATGATTCGAAACTACAAGCTCTCGCTCATAGTCGTTCTGGTGTGCATCTTGGTGAGCGCCTTCTCGGTGCTGACGATGTCATTGTTCGCGCAGACACTCATAGACGACTACATCATCCCTCTCACCCAGCAGGAGATCCCTGATTTTGAGCCGCTCGCAGACGCGCTGAGAAACCTTGCGCTATTCCTGATATTCGGCGTCATCTGCTCCTATGGCTACTCCAGGATCATGGTTAATGTGAGTCAGGGAACACTGCTTCGTATGAGACTTCAGTTGTTTGAGAGGATGGAGTCGCTGCCTATCGGGTATTTCGACACCAACTCCCACGGCGACATAATGTCCGTCTACACCAACGACGTCGACACGTTGCGCCAGCTCATATCCATGAGCATTCCGCAGCTGATTAACTCGTCCGTCAGCGTCATCATCACACTGATCTCGATGATCGTGCTGGACATCCCGCTCACCGTGCTTTCGCTCGTCATGGTGATGGTGATGCTCTTCGTGTCCACCAAGATCGCTGGTAGGTCGGGCAAGCATTTTATCGACCAGCAGATGGACATTGGAAGGGTCAACGGTTACATCGAGGAGATGGTCGAGGGACAGAAGGTCATCAAGGTGTTCAACCACGAGGAGACCGCCATCGCCGACTTCAAGAAGATCAACGACCAGCTCCGCAACAGTGCCTATAAGGCCAACATGTTCGCCAACATCACGATGCCCGTTAACGCCAACCTAGGAAACATCAGCTACGTGCTCTGCGCGATACTCGGAGCCGTGCTCGCGCTGTCGGGTAACTTCGGCCTCACGCTCGGAACCCTGGTGGCGTTCCTCACTCTCAACAGGAACTTCACTATGCCCATCACCCAGGTCAGCTCCCAGCTAAACATGATCGTCATGGCGATGGCCGGTGCCGCGAGGATCTTCAACCTCATGGACCAGGAGCCCGAGGAGGACGATGGGCAGGTGAGGCTCGTCAGCGCTAGAGAGACCGCTGATGGCACGTTGGAGGAATGCGAGGAGCGAACCGGTGTCTGGGCCTGGAAGAAGGAGTCCTACGATGGGGGAGCGCCTCAGCTCAAGCGTATGGAGGGTTCCATCGTCCTCGATCACGTGGACTTCGGCTACTCACCCGATAAGCAGGTGCTCTATGACATAACCCTTTTCGCCAAGCCTGGGCAGAAAATCGCCTTCGTTGGGGAGACGGGTGCCGGCAAGACCACGATCTCCAACCTCATCAACCGCTTCTACGACATCTGGGACGGCTCGATCACCTACGACGGGATCGACATCAAAGAGATTGGCAAGCCCGATCTGCGCAGGAGTCTGGGCATGGTACTCCAGGACACCAGGCTCTTCTCCGGAACTATCATGGATAACATCAGATTCGGAAGACTCGAGGCCACCGACGAGGAGTGCATCGCGGCCGCCAAGCTGGCCAACGCTGACTCGTTTATCAGAAAACTTCCCGAGGGCTACTATACCGTGATAACGGGCAACGGGACCAACCTGAGCCAAGGTCAGCGTCAGCTGCTCTCGATCGCTAGGGCTGCCGTCGCCGATCCTCCGGTGTTAGTGCTGGATGAGGCTACATCCTCGATCGACACCCGAACGGAGATCATGGTGCAAAAGGGCATGGACGCCCTGATGGAGGGCAGGACTAGCTTCGTGATCGCACACAGGCTCTCGACCATCCGCGACTCCGACTGCATCATGGTCATGGACCATGGTCGAATAATCGAGCGTGGCACCCACGACGAGCTGATCGCCCAGCAGGGGAGGTACTACACCCTCTACACTGGAATAAAGGCCGCTTCTTAAGCGGTTGTCGGAGATATTTCAGCCGGAGTTCTCAAGGGGCTGGGTCGCTGTTCTTGAATGCGACTCAGCCCCTTTCGGATCTCGGCGTCCAACCGGTGAGTCGTAGCGACTCGCTCCCGAAAAAAGAAATCCCCAATCCGTGCTGGGATCGGGGATCAAAGAACCAACCTTGGATAGGTCTCAGTGCCTTCTAGGCGCGCTCGACCTTTCCGGCCTTGAGGCAGCTGGTGCACACATTGGCCTTTTTCACATGGCCGTTGACCTTGACGGTGACCTTCTGGATATTGGGCTTGAAAGTACGGTTGGTAACTCGGTGCGAATGGCTAACGTTCCTGCCGGCGACCGGGTGTTTTCCGCAGATTGAGCAAACCTTCGACATTTTCCGAACTCCTAATAGACTCGATTTCTGCTCACGCAAAACGAGAACCTTTGTTTGCAACTTGTCGAATATAACACCGGATTAGCTCGTGTACAACGACCGACGTGTGCGACCGGTCAATGATCGGACGTTAGCGTGCGATAAGTTTCGGCTTTGTTTGTGTATCCCAACGTTGGGATCTAACTGAAAACATTTACGGACGCATTGGAAATTGGGCATCGTGTTGTGCGACAATTGGGAGCCGATGTCATGCGTTTGGCGCGAGAGGTTACACAATGAACGAAGATCCGCTGGTACTTCCATATATTGCAGTGCTGGTTGGCTTATTGGCCGCGGCTTTCGTTTCAGCGTTCATCAAGACCAAGAAGCACAACAAGCTTCGGAAGACCATGCTCGAGCACCAACCGATCTCCGCAACGTACTTTCTCGACAACTGGCAGATAGGCAAGCGGAGGACCCATGCTGGGTACAAGTTCCTTGATCAGCCAGGATGCTTCGCGATCCTCGTGAACCCGAGCGATGGCGAGAATGGCCCGAAAGCTGAGAAGATCTTCATAGGCAATAGCTCCAAGGTATGCACGCAGATCAAGACGCACCTCTCCTCAGATGGAAGCGATGGATTTGCCAGAAGCATCAAGAACGGCAAGGATGTCAAGGTGCGGATCTACCCGTGTCTGGACACCGAGCTTAAGGACACTGAGCACCAGATCAAGGAGTACTACGGCTTGAACGAGGCTTCTTCCTCGCGAAGCAGGAAGCGCGGAAAGAAGCGTCGCCGCTGAGGCGTTCTGAGTAAGAGAAGAGGCAAACGAGCGGGGGACAAGAATGTCGTCATGTGCGGTGTCGGGCCAAAAGCGACGGATTTTTAAAGATGCGGGACGTGTGTGTCCCATTGACTACCATATTCCTCCCGATGCCTTTGCTGCTAGCCCGCAGCTTTCCTGTAGTGTCTTATATGTGGTGGGTGGTCTATACGGAAACCCTTTTGCCCTTGATGCCGTAAAAGCCATGGTGAAGGATGAACCAGACGATACGCTTGTGGTCTTTAACGGTGATATGCACTGGTTTGACAAAACAGCGGGAAACTTTGCCGCACTTGAAGATGCCGTGGCGCTGTCGGGAGACAACTTCATACCGCTTGTGGGCAATGTAGAAGCTGAACTGCGCCGACAGGTAGATGTAGGTGTGGGCTGTGGTTGTGCCTACCCTGAATGCACTTCTGATGAGGCGGTAAGCAGGTCAAACCGCATTCATAAGATGCTTTCT
>CAYRYP010000015.1:0-22811 GCA_964428485.1 uncultured Coriobacteriaceae bacterium | reverse complement strand
TGGTGGGCCCTGTGGGGATCGAACCCACGACCTTGGGATTAAAAGTCCCCTGCTCTGCCAACTGAGCTAAAGGCCCACAAAGCGCCGAAATTCAATCCGACACAGGGCAGAATTCTAGTTGACCCGACACATCACATGCAACCCCGTGCCGGTGGGAATGGGGATTCGCGAAGCTGTCCGGCTACCTCAAGGTAATCCCCTCGGGAAGGTCTATGTCGCGGAAATCCTCAGAGTCCTTATCAGACTCCTCCTGCGAAACCGCGGGCTTCTCCTCAACCACATGCTTTCCGAACGCGGCGTCGAACGCATCGAAATGGACCCTTGGAACCGCGAAGACAATGTTGGCGATGGAACCGGGGTGCTCTTCTATCCATGAGCGGAACGTGCTGATCGTGAGCTCCTCTGTCCCAGAATTGCGGCCACATCCGAACGCGCCCACGACCAGGCTCTCGCAACCGTTGGAAGCCGCTATCCGGAGAATGGTCTCAATCCTCCTTTTGAGCGTGCTGTCGCACTCACGCTCGGAGCGATGGTTCTCGAGGGCCCGCTGCCTGTTGGGCTCAGGGATCGCGAGCACATCGGCATGGGCGATCTTGCCGTCGTGGGTGAACACCACATCTCGCAGGTAGAGCGCGCGGTCGGTGAAGAGCTGCCCACGTTGATAACCCCTGTTGGCGTCGTGGTAGCGTCCCTTGAGGCCCTGCAGAACTGGGTACAGATTGCTCTCGGAGCAGAGAATCTGCTCCGGTCCGAAGGAGCCATCCTCGTAGGCACCTCCCGGACGCGTGAACGAAACGGGGTCGACCACGACGGTCTTGCCCTTGCAGCGCTGCAGCGCCGCGGTGGCAAAGTCCCTGGTCACGCTCGTCTCCGTCGCTTCGAACGCGGGCTCTGGTATCTCTAGCTCCGCACCCTCCCCATCCTCGTAGATCGTCGCGGACTCGATCGTGGCCTCGGTCTCACTCGCAAAGATCCCTCTCACGAGCGAGAGGTGCCTTGCCGCCTCCGCCTTGCGCTCATCCCTGGTAGGCATGGTTCCCTCCCGTGATCCGAATCGGGTCCGCACAAGCCAGCATCAACTGCGAAGGTCGCCTTCGAGCGACGTCGGCCGGCGACAGACCCGTGTCTACTCTCATTCAAGAATAACCCATGAGTGTCGCTGCACTCCGGGCTTTTAAGGGAAGACACCCTACAGCCCGGGCATCCTCCCCATCTCGGCGGCGAGCACCTCGGCAGCCTGGCCAAGCTGCACCTCCACAGATGAGTTGCCTGTGCCACCCTCCGTCGTGCGCCTCGCGACGATCTGCTTGATGTCGAGGGCATCCAGCGCGCCCTCATCGAATAGTTCCGAATGTCCTTTCAGCTCGTCGACCGTGAGCGACTGGAGCGTGCACCCGGACTTCTCGCACTCCAGCACCAAGCGCCCGATCACCTCGTGGGCCTGCCTGAATGGCATCCCCTTGCCAACCAGATAGTCGGCAAGGTCGGTCGCGGCCATGAAACCACCATGCGCGGCCTCAGACATGCGTTCGGCGTTCACGCTCATCGTGGAGATCATCCCCGCCATGCAGTGCAGCGAGTCGGCGTAGGTGTCCATCGCGTCGAAGGCACCCTCCTTGTCCTCCTGCATGTCCTTGTTGTAGGCGAGCGGGAGCGACTTGAGGGTCACGAGCAACGCTACAAGATCCCCCACCACGCGACCACTCTTCCCGCGAATAAGCTCGGCAAAGTCGGGGTTCTTCTTCTGGGGCATGATGGAGGAGCCGGTGGAGTACGCGTCGGACATCGTCACGAATCCAAACTCCCCGCTCGACCAGTACACCAGCTCCTCGCACAGGCGCGAGAGATGGATCATCCCCACCGAGCAGGCGTATCCGGCGTCCAACAGGAAGTCACGGTCGCTGACGGCATCCATGGAGTTTGGAATGACGCGTGAGAACCCGAGCTGCTCAGCGACGTAGTGCCTGTCGAGCGGATAGGTGGTCCCAGCGAGCGCGGCGCTGCCGAGCGGGAGCGCATCGGCGGAGTCGTATGCCTGCTCAAGACGCGAGAAATCACGCGCAAGCATCCAGAAGTACGCGAGCATATGATGGGAGAAGAGCACCGGCTGCGCACGCTGCATATGCGTGTATCCAGGCATTACGACCCCCATGTGCTCACGGGCCTGCCCCAGTAGCGCCTCCTGCACCTCGACGACCTTGGCCATGACGCCGGCCAGCACACCCTTGACGTGAAGGCGCGTGTCGGTGGCAACCTGATCGTTTCGACTGCGCGCGGTATGCAGGCGCCCTCCGGGCTCACCGATGAGCCTAGTGAGCTCAGCCTCTACGGCCATGTGGATGTCCTCGTCGTTGTCGTCGAAGACAAACTCACCGGCCTCGATCTTCTCGGCGACCCTGTCAAGCCCACTTATGATGGCGTCGACGTCATCTGGCGAGAGGATACCCTGCCTACCGAGCATCCGGGCATGCGCCTTGGAGCCCTCGATGTCACTTCGCCACATAGCGCGGTCGACGGACAACGATGCACCGAAACTCTGCGTGAACGCCTCGGGCGCGGCCTCGAAGCGTCCTCCCCAAAGGGCGTCGCTCACTGGTTGTCCCTCCTCTTGGATGCCCAGACCTCGGTGGGCAGACCGAACAGCTTGATGAAGCCGGCTGCCGCCCAGTGGTTGAAGCTGTCGTCGACGTCGTAGGTCGCAAGGCTGTAGTCGTAGAGCGAATCAGGACTCTTACGCCCAGTGACTGTGCAGGAGCCCTTGTAGAAGCTCAGGCGCACAACGCCGTTGATGGGCTGCTGAGTGTAGGCGATGAAGGCGTCCATCGCGTTCTTCAGCGGCGAGTACCAGAGACCGTTGTAGACGGCGGTGGCCCAGTCGTGCTCCATCTTGAGCTTGTAGTGGAGCGTCTCGCGCTCGAGGCACATGTCCTCCAGCTCCTTGTGGGCGGTGATGATCGCCATCGCGCCGGGCTGCTCGTAGCACTCGCGAGATTTAACGCCGACGAGCCTGTTCTCAATCATATCGATGCGACCATAGCCGTTGCGTCCGGCAATCTCGTTCATCTTGAGAACGATCTGGTGAATCGTCATCCTCTCGCCGTCGACTGCCACAGGACGGCCGTGCTCAAACTCGATCTCGACGATCTCAGGCTCATCGGGAGCGTCGGTGGGGTCGATGGTCATCGTATAGATGTCGTCTGGCGGAAGGTTCCACGGATCCTCGAGCACCCCGCACTCGATTGCGCGGCCCCACAGGTTGTCGTCGATGGAGTAGGGCGACTTCTTGGTGGTGGGCACAGGCACGCCGTGCTCGGTCGCCCAGTCCATCTCCTCCTCGCGGGTGCGAAGATCCCACTCGCGCACCGGGGCGATGATCTCGAGCGAGGGGTCGAGAGCGCGGATGCCCACCTCGAAGCGCACCTGATCGTTGCCCTTGCCGGTGCAGCCGTGGGCGATGTACTTGGCGCCGTACTCGTGCGCGGCCTCCACGAGATGCTTGACAATTACCGGACGAGAGAGCGCCGAGAGCAGCGGATATTTGTTCTCGTAGAGAGCGTTGGCGTAGATGGCCTTGGCGATGAAGTCATTGCAGAACTCCTCGCGCATGTCCACCACGATCGACTCTATGGCGCCGATCTTCAGGGCCTTCTCGCGGATCGCGTCGAGGTCGGCGCGCTCCTGCCCAACATCTCCAGCCACGCAGATCACATCGAGTCCCTTAACGTCCATGAGCCACCTGATGCACACGGAGGTGTCGAGACCACCCGAATACGCAAGTACGACCTTTTCCCTGCTCATAAAACAGCACTCCCTCTCGGTTGCATGGCGGTGCTTCCTCGTACCGCCCTCAATACCCCAAAATGGGGCAACTTCCAACATCTTTTCCCGGAGCCTTCCCCTAGCGTCACCGCCGGGTTCCGTCTCCATCGAAACAACGCCCTAAACAGACCTCATAAGCTCCATGGTCGCCGAGAAACTCGAGGAGGCGTCCGCGTCCCCGCAAACAGCCAATATCGTGTCGTCGCCTGCCACTGTACCTATGACCTCCGGCAGATCCACGGCATCGATCGCCGCCGCCACTCCGGAGGCCGTTCCAGGCATGGTCTTAATTATCACAAGGTTGCCAGCACACTGAATGTCCGTGACCATGTCTGCGGCCAGACGCCTGAGTGTCATGTCCTCCGCAAGCACGTACGTGCCATCGGGTGCCTTGCGCAACCCGAGCTCTGTGACGTCACGCGAGACCGTCGCCTGCGTGCACTGATACCCAAGCTCGGTGAGCGCGTCGACGATCTCCTGTTGGGTCCGCACCCTGGAGTTGCGCACGATGCGCTTTATGCCGTCATGACGGTCGTCCCGTCTGCTCATGATGCTCTCACCACCTGCATCCCTTTCGGCTTGAGGGGGCTGAATCCTTCCCCTCCCTGTATTTCCAGCCCGTCACCTGTCCGCCATCAGCAGCGACAGCAGCGCCTTCTGGGCATGGAGTCTGTTTTCGGCCTCATCGAAGATGGCCGACTGAGGGCCGTCCATGACCTCGTCCGTAACCTCCTCGCCACGGTGCGCGGGGAGGCAGTGGAGGAAGATTGCGCCTGGGGCCGCATGACCCATCATCGCCCCGTCGACCTGGTATCCACTGAAGATCCCGAGCCTAGCGTCGTGCTCCGCCTCGTCGCCCATGGACGTCCATGTGTCCGTAATAACCACATCAGCGCCCTCGACCGCCTCGAGCGGGTCGCGGACAACGCTGATGCTGGCACCGTTGTGCCCCGCCACATCGCGACAACGCTTAAGGTTCGCCTCATCGGGCCCGTAACCCTCGGGAGTCGCGATGCGAACGTCCATCCCCATAAGCGCGCCTCCCTCGAGGTAGGTGTTGGCCATGTTGTTGCCGTCTCCTACGTAGGCGAGCCTCACCCCGCTCAAACGCCCCAGGTGCTCCTCGATCGTAAGGAGATCGGCGAGAACCTGACAGGGGTGAAAATCGTCGGTCAGAGCGTTGACCACGGGGATGGATGCCCACTTGGCCACCTCCTCGACCTTCGACTGCTCGAACGTGCGTATCACGATGGCATCCATGTAGCGCTCGAGCACCTTAGTGGTGTCGTGCACGGTCTCGCCGCGAGAGAAAGCCGAGTTGGAGTCACTCATCACCGACGGGTGCGCGCCGAGGCGGCTGATGCCGATCTCGAAGGAGATGCGGGTGCGAAGCGATGGTTTCTCGAGGATTACCGCCACGGCCTTGCCCTCGCAGGGACGGTCGTAGATACCTGCAGCCCAGTCGGCCTTCTGGCGCCTTGCGGTATCGAGCACGAGCCTTACCTCGTCGGAAGTGAGGTCGAGCAGCCTGAGTACGTCGCGGCCGGCGAGTGGGTTTCCCGCGTACGGGCTGCTGTTCTTATTGACGTTTGAGCTGACCATGGGTCTCTCCTTAACCCTGTTCCACAACCGACGGATCCCGCGATATCTCCTCTAGGATCGCGCCAAGCCTCTCGATCATCGTATCCACATCCGCCTCGGTGCAGATCAGCGGCGGGACGAAGCGCAGCATATCGGCGGCCGGGGCGTTGAGCACAAGTCCACGCTCGAGACCCATGTCCACGACCCTGCCTGCCACGGGAGCCGAGAGGGTCGCCCCTACCATGAGCCCCATGCCCCTGACCGATGAGACGAGAGCCAGATCTGCAAGCCTCTCGCGCAGGTAGGCCCCCACGCGCTCCGAGTTGACGCCGATCGACCTGGTCAGAAGCTCACGCACCGTGGCGCTGGCCGCCGCAACCGCAAGCGGGCTGCCACCAAATGTGGAGCCGTGGTCCCCCGGCTGGAAGGCACGGGCGACCTCGGGTCTTGCCGAAAAAGCTCCCATCGGAAAGCCACATGCGATACCCTTGGCCATCGTTACGATGTCGGGATCGATGCCGAGGTTCTGGAAGGCAAAGGGGTTGCGCCCGCAGCGGAAGAAACCGGTCTGTACCTCATCGACGATAAGCAGTATTCCGCGCTCGCGCGTCATCTCGCGAAGCGCTCTAGCATACCCCGGCTCCAGCGGCCACACGCCGCTCTCGCCCTGAACACACTCGATTATGACCGCACACACACCACCGAAGTCCGAGGAGTCGAGCGCGGATGCGAGTGCCGCGACGTCGTTGGGCTCAACGTGAGTAAATCCCTCGGGTAGCGGGCGAAAGACGTCCTGCTTGGAGGGTTGCGCGGTGGCTGCCAGCGCCGCGAGCGTGCGCCCGTGGAACGAGCGGTCGAGCGAGACGATGGCCCTAGCTCCGCTTCCCATCATGTCGGCGTAGCGCCTAGCGAGCTTGATCGCACCCTCGTTGGCCTCGGTGCCGGAGTTGGCAAAGAAGGTGCGGAAGGCGCCTTGTTGGTCGAGGTCAGCATTAAAGGCAAGCTCCCCTCCCCTTATCAGCGCGTCGATCGCGCGGGCGAGCTCCCCGCGGCCCTGCGCGTAGTAGTAGTTGGAGGTCTGAATAAGCCTGGTGGCCTGCTCGCGAATGGCTCCTACCACGGCTGGGTCGGAATGCCCGAGGCACACCACGGCGATCCCCGCTAGGAAGTCCAGGTATTCGCGCCCCTCGGAGTCCACCAGCACCATGCCGTGACCCTCCACAAACTCCACGGGCTTGCGCCCGTAGGTGTGCATCACATAGGCGTCCTCGAGCGCAATTTGCTGCTCGAGGTCAGGGGACGCATCCGGCCATGTCATAGGCTGCGTGTCGGTTGCCATGTCCATCTCCTCCCCAAGCCCTACTGGAGCCTCTGCGCGAGGATGCCCAGCGGGAAGGTCTCGAAGTCCTGCGGCTCGCCATCCTTCGCGTCGCGCATGATCATGGTACCCACCCCGCGGTCGGTGAATATCTCAAGCAGCAGGGAGTGAGGCACCGTACCGTTGATGAGATGCGCCCTAGGAACACCCGCACCCAAGCACTTGAGCACGGATTCCATCTTGGGGATCATACCGCGCGAGACCCTGCCCGCATCCATCATCTCGCGCACCTCGTGCGCCCACATCCTGCTCACGAGCGACCCTTTGTCCTCGAAGTTCTCGTAGAGGCCGTCCACGTCGGAGAGGAAGACGATTTTGTGCGCTCCCAAGGCGGCGGCCACCTCACCGGCGACGGTATCCGCATTGACGTTGTAGAAGGTGCAGTGGTCGGCGCTCGAGGCGACGGAGGCTATGACGGGGATGTAGTCCTGCGCGAGCAGATCGCGGATGTAGGTGTCGTTGACGGAGACCACCCTGCCTGCATACATGTGCTCCTCGTCGTGGGGCTCGGCGATGATCGTGGAGGCGTCGACGCCCGACATACCCACCGCGATGGCGCCGTGGCGGTTCATCGCCGCAACGAGATCAGCGTTGACCTTGCCGAGAAGCACCATCCTAACCACTTCCATGGTCTCCTCGTCGGTGACACGCAGGCCGTCCGTAAACCTCGACTCAATGCCCATGCGCTCGAGCGTCGAGTTGATGTCAGCACCACCACCGTGGACGATGATCGGGTTGAGGCCCATGAGCTTGAGCATCACGATGTCGCTCATGACCTCAGCCCGAAGCCTATGGTCCACCATCGCCGCGCCGCCATACTTTATGACCACGGTCTTACCCGTGGCGTTCTTGATCCACGGAAAAGCCTCGATCAGAATACCGGCCAGCTGCTCGAGCTTCTCGTTGTCGTTATTCCTGTCCCTCTCGTATTCCACTTCCAAACGCCTCTTCTCCAGTTTTCTGCACTCTATATGAAAGACGGCTACCCGCCTGCCGGCGTATGCACCTGGCGGCGGGAGGCCGGGATTATGTCCTGTAGTCGCCGTTGATCGTTATATATCCGTGCGTGAGATCACATGTCCACACACGCGAGGAGCCCTCCCCGTTGCCGAGATCGGCCTCGATGGTGATCTCGTCGGCCTCGAAGCGTCTGAGCGCCTCCTCCTCGTCAAACGGCACCGGCAGGCCACCCTCGCACACACGCATCCCCATCATCGAGATGCTCACGCCCTCCTGGGTGAAGCGCGCGCCGCTCTTGCCTAGCGCCATAGCGAGACGACCCCAGTTGGCATCGCGACCCGCGATTGCGGTCTTGACCAGCGGAGAGTTGGCGATCGACTTCGCCGCCCTGTACGCGTCGGCGTCATCCACAGCACCGGTGACCTTTACCGTGACGAGCTTGGTGGCACCCTCGCCATCCGCCGCCATCTGGCGCGCAAGGCTCACACAGAGGGTGTCGAGCGCGCCGCAAAATATCTCGAATCCTGCGGTGCCCTCTTCGATGACCTCGCCTCCCGCGCGTCCGGTGCACAGCAAAAAGACGCTGTCGTTAGTGGACATGTCGCTGTCGACAGTGACGCAGTTGAACGACTTGGAGACCGCGCGGGACAGCGCGACCCTCGCGGAAGCGGGCGACAGAGCTGCGTCGGTGGTGATGACGGAGAGCATCGTGGCCATGTTGGGCTCGATCATACCGCTGCCCTTGGCCATCCCCCCAATGCGACAAGTTACTCCCCCGCACCCGGGAAGCTCGAACTCGACCGCCGCCTCCTTGGGCACGGTATCGGTGGTCATGATCGCGAGGGCAGCGGCATGGGCGTTGCTCGCCTCACTGCCGAGCGCCTCCACGAGGCTCGGGATCCCGCGCTCGAAACATGTCATGTCGAGTTGCACCCCGATGACGCCGGTGGATGCGACGAGCACCTCCTCATCGTCAATCCCCAGTGCGTCGGCAACCATCCCAGCGGTTGCGAGCGCGTTCTCTCGCCCGATCTGGCCAGTAGTGGCGTTGGCGTTGCCGGAGTTAATGATGACTGCCCGGGCGTATCCTCCCGCCACCCTCTCGCGGCTGATCGTCACCGGAGCCGCACAGAAGGTGTTGGTAGTGAACATCCCTGCGGCCACGGTGTTCTCGGGTGCGGTGATAAGAGCGAGGTCGTTCTTGGAGCTGTTTCGCCTGAATCCGGCGTGAACTCCCGACGACTCCACCCCCTCTGCCACGGTGATGCCACCGTCGATGAAGCGCACTCCCTTAGCGGTCTCATCGAAGAAGTCTATGTTGCAGCTTCCCTCTGTCATCCTCATCCAATCCAAGTCGAGCCCGGTACGATGCGGGCCGCGTCTGTATTTGCAGTTGTCGTATGTGCGCTCCCCTATACCACGGGATGGGCACGATCGAGTCCAGCGGACTCATCGAACCCCAATATTATGTTCGCGCACTGCACCGCCTGCGTGGCCGCCCCCTTGTCGAGGTTGTCGATGGCGCACGAAGCGATCAACATTCCCAAACGATCGTCGCAAGAGAGACCTACCTGCGCATGATTTCCGCCCATCACGGAAGCAGTCTGCGGCATCGTGTTCCCAAGAAAATGGACGAAGCGCTCATGGCCATACACCTCGGAGTAGACGGCGATGGCATCGTCGAGCGTGTACCCCTCGCGCAGGCGCATCGTGACGGTGGAGAGAAGGCCTCTCTTCATCGGGACCAGATGCGGTATGAACACCACGTCGACGCTGACACCGGCGGCCAGTGAGAGCTCCTGCTCGATCTCGGGGGTGTGCCGGTGGGTTCCCGCCGAGTACGCCTGCACAGACTCATGCGCGGAGCAGAAGTGCGTGCGCTGGTTGGCTCCCTTGCCAGCTCCCGAGACTCCGGACATCGCGTTGACGATTACCGGGGACGGATAGGCTATCCCAGCGGATAGGGCCGGGGCGCAGGCGAGTATCGTCGCGGTTGGGTAGCATCCCGCGCATGCCACGATCGGTGCGAGGGCCGGGTCCCCGGACTCACGCCAGGCGGAGCCGGCGACCGCTAGGTTGGCCCTGTGGGTCTCGGGCTGGCCGAACAGGGAGATCTGAAGCAGTTCCTTTGCGGTGTGGGCGCACCCGTACCACCTCTCGTAGAGATCGGCGTCACGGAGACGGAAGTCTGCGGACAGGTCGATCACGGCGACACCCGCGGAGTGGTAGATCGGAACGCATGACATCGCCGCCGTGTGAGGGACGGCAAGGAAGACCACGTCGCACATGCTGGCGAGAGACTCGTGATCGGTGCACGTGAATACCATGTCGGTGAACCCCTCGAGAGCTGGGTACGCCTCTGCGAGGCGCTGCCCCTCCATGGAGTCCGATGTGGCGGCCACGAGCTCGACGCCAGGGTGTCCCAGCAGAGTTCTCACAACCTCTATCCCCGCAAACCCACTGGCTCCAACAACCGCAGCCCTCAGCATGTTTCCCATCTCCTAGACAGTAAGCAATGTTTCCGCCCGATTTGGCTTGCAGACCATTGTAATAAATGATTTTGTGTAATGGGCAATATTTATGCAAAAAACTAGTGGGCGGATAGGTAACCGGAATGCATGATGTAAAGCGGTTAGAAGACCTGCGCTAGAGGGGCAGATGCGGACGATCAGTCGGAAAAATCGGCGTCATCGACGTCACCATCGGTGATGTACGGCTTATAGCTCGGGACGATCTCGGCAAGCGCCAGCTTGATATCGCGCGAACTCTGCTCGATGACCTCGGCGAGCTTGGAGAGGATCTCCTGAACCTCCCTCTTTGAGACCGGGTCGTCGGTGGAGCGCATAATCCCCCTCTCGGAGGTCGCCTGCATCTTCTCCTTGTCGGTCCACAGCTCCTCGTAGAGCTTCTCCCCGGGACGAAGGCCAGTAAACTCGATCTGGATATCCTTGCCGGGGGTATAGCCGGAGAGCCGGATCAGCTTGCGGGCGAGATCCAGGATGCGCACCGGCTCGCCCATGTCGAGGATGAAGATCTCTCCTCCCTTGGCGATGCCACCGGCCTGCACGACGAGCCGCGAGGCCTCGGGAATTGTCATGAAGTAGCGGGTGATGTCGGGATGGGTGACCGTAACCGGGCCACCCTCGGCGATCTGCCTCTGGAAGAGCGGTATCACGCTGCCGTGCGAGCCGAGCACGTTACCGAAGCGAACCGCCGCGAATATTGTGTCGGAATTCTGCGCCATCGACTGAATGACCATTTCCCCGATCTTCTTGGTTGTACCCATGACGCTGGTGGGGTTAACAGCCTTGTCGGTGGAGATGAAGATGAAGCGCTCCACCCCGTGCAACCTGGCGGCATTAGCCACGTTCATCGTGCCGAACACGTTGTTGCGGATCGCCTCCTGCGGACAGTTCTCCATCAGCGGAACATGCTTGTGTGCCGCCGCATGGAACACCACCTGCGGAGTGTACTTAGAAAAGACAGAGACGAGGCGTGGGTAGTCGCGCACGGAGCCTACTTCTACCACCAGCTCCACGTCGTCGTACTTGGACTGGATCTCTTTCTGCAGCTCATAGGCGGTGTTCTCGTAGATGTCGAAGACCACTATGCGCCTCGGGGCCACCAGGCAAAGCTGCCTGACGAGCTCGCTTCCGATCGATCCGCCGCCGCCGGTGACGAGGATGGTCTTGCCGGCGATATATCCGCTGACGTGCCTGGTGTCGAGCACCACCTCATCGCGGCTGAGAAGATCCTCGACGCTCACATCACGCAGCTTGACGTTGTCGAGCTGGTCGATGGGGATGTCTCTTACGTTCGGCAGCGTCAGTAGGTGGCAGTCGGTGCCGATGCAGATATCATAGATGGCGTCAAGATCCTTCTTGCCGGCAGATGGGATGGCGATGACGATCTGCTCTATGCTGTAGCGCTTGACCAACTCGGAGATGTCATCCCTGTTTCCCATGACCTTCACGCCGTGGATGCGCATGCCCTTCTTGGCGGGGTCGTCATCGACGGCGACGATTGGCTTGCCACTCATATAATAGTCGCCCACGGCAAGGCGCTTGATGGTGAGAGAGGCGGTCTCCCCGGCACCCACGACGAGTGTGCGCTTGCGCGGTACCTTGGCCATAGACGGGGCTGTCGTGGAACGCCTACCGCCAAAGAACCTGAAGGCAAATCTGCCGGCACCCACGAATATCAGCAGCACCAGCCAGGCCACAAAGTAGACGCGTATCGGGAACCTTATGTCCACCAAGAACAGTACCGTAGCTCCGACGAACGTGGACAGCGCCGAGACGGAGACGATCTTGAGGAGCTCCTGTGACGACGCATATTCCCACAGGTCGTTGTAGAGTCTAAACACGGCGAAGATCACGCAGTTGAATATGGCCAGAAGACCGATGTCGAACAGAACGTCGGTGGAGATCAGGATGTCCCCGGCCTGACCAGTTAGCACGGCACCAAGGATGTATGCGATGTACGTGGAGAAGATGTCCCAGAAGAGCAGGACGATCACACGTGTCTGAAGTTTGAATTCCATCTGTGACAGTCTACCACTATGCAGGAGATTTCAATGGGGCCTAACGACGAAAGAGCCCACGGCGCTTCCTGGGAACGCTCTCGGGAAAGTCTCCACCCGCAGCACGCTCGAGGTTGGCAGCGTGCATGGAGTCGAGCTCCTGGTAGCACCTCGCGAGAAGCTCGCGCTCGCGAAACTCCGTGCACAGCCCGAGCAGTTCGCGCCTGGACAACCCGGCAGCTCGGACGTGCCCAAGCTCGCTGCCCTCTCCAAGAAGGATCGGGACGCCCCGTTTGTCGAGGCCCCAATCGGCTCCGAGAACCGACTCCTCGAGTGGATGAACCATCTCCACAATCAGGTCGAACAGCTCCTCGGAGAGATGGTTGGGGCAGGACTCGATCATCATCGATGTCTGCAAGGCCGTCCAGTACGCACCGGCATCCCCGTTATCCAGACTCACGGAGACCGCGGAGGCGACCCTGGCACGCAGTGTGGCGGAATCGAGACTGGCCTGCTCGGCGCAAGCGCTGGTATCGCGGGCAGCAAGCACCCAGGGGGCAGTGGCGACAGATCCGGCCGACATCAGTAGCTCGAGTGTATGTGGGTCGCCGTCGAGCTGGTGTACGGCGCGAAAGGCTCCGTCCACTCTGCCTATGAGGTCACGTGAGAACACCATCCCGGCGACCATCTTGCACATGGAGGCTTTCTTCGCCGCCGACAGCGAGGTGGGCATCAGCATGTCGACCCTCCCCTTGCCATCGCGGGTGCAGGGGCGGGTTGACGTGTATCGGTCGAGATCAGCGTCGCGCATGGAGAGGTGGACCGTGACGATGTCCGGCGAGCCCTTGCCACAGATCTCGTCGACTATGCGAGTGAAGTCGAGCCCAAGACGAACCCTGGGCTCGCAGAAAGTGAGCATCTCCCCACGCGACGCAGCAACCCCGGCTTCGCGCATCTCCCCCACCGAAGTTCCGGACGCAATCTCAACCGAAACGATCTCCAGAGCGGTGCCCGTGGTGGTCTCTATCGAGCGTAGCGCCTCTGTGATTGACTCAGGATCAGCGGAGACCACCACCGCCTCGTAACCCGCAGTCCGCTGCCTTGCGATGGTGCTGATCGATCTCGCAATCTGGCTTCCACCATCGGACGGGACTCCGGTGGAGCCATCCGCACAATCGGTGAAGACAATCGAGATCATCTGCTTCCTCCAGTTCGACTCGCACCCGGAACGCGCACGCTTACCCTGAGTTCAACCGCTATACCGGCTCGCCCACGCGGTCTATGACATCCGTCAGGATGCGGAGAGCACCGGTGGGGCAAGCATAAGCGCACTTCAGGCAGTCCGAGCAGGTGTGCACGATATCGATATCGCCGATTATAGGGTTGATATCGGTACCGAAACCACGGCCGACAAGACCCAGGATACCCTTGCCAACAACCTCGTCGCAGATCCTCACGCACTGTCCGCAGAGCACACACTTGCCCTGATCGCGCTGGATGACCGCGAGCTTGTGTTCCATGTAGGCCCTGTGCTTGCTGGAATCGAGCCTCTCGGGATGAATCTCATAGAGGTTCGCGTACTTGATAAGTTTGCAGTCGCGGTAGTCGAAGCAGCCGCACTCTAGGCAGCGCGAGGCCTCCTCGAGCATCTGATCGCTTTGGTATCCGGGATCGATCGCAAGGAAGTCCTCCTTGCGCTCCTCCGCGGGACGCACGTTGCGCGGAAGCCTCGGGTGCCTGATATAACCTTCGAACTCCGGGTCGCCCTTCATGAGGTTGCGCTGCGACATGTACTTCTCGTGGTATCTCAGGCACTCACCGGCGAGGTACCCGTCGACGATCTGCATACAGTGATGCGCCTCGCCGATGGCCTCGATGGCGATGGAAGCTCCTTTGTTGGTGGCGTCTCCGACGGCGAACACACCGTCGAGGTTGGTGAGGAAGGTGTGCTCGTCGGCGGCGATGATACCCCTGGTGTTTAGCGACAACTCCTCAAGCCCAGTAACGTCGACCTTCTGTCCTATGGCGGCAATGATCGTAGAGGCGGGCATAGTATGGAACTCGCCCTCTACAGGCACGGGCCTGCGGCGCCCAGACTCGTCGGGCTCGCCGAGAGCCATGATCTGGAGTCTGACCTCACGGACGCGTCCATCCTCGTCGGCGATGATCTCCGCGGGGTTGCGCAGGAACTCAAACCCGACGCCCTCCTCGCGGGCCTCGCGGATCTCGAGCTTGTCGGCGGGCATCTCGGCCTCGGTTCGCCTATAGATTACGCGCACCTTCTTGGCACCGAGCCTTACCGCTGTGCGGCAGGCGTCCATGGCGGTGTTGCCTCCCCCAACGATGATGACGTCGTCGCCGATCTCGGGCGCGTTGCCCTCAGCCACATCACGGAGGAACCTAATCCCGTCTATAACGCCCTCGGCGGTGTCTCCCTCACAGTTGAGTGGGGTGCTCTTCCACGCCCCGATCGCCACGACCACAGCGTCGTGGTCGCGCCTGATGTCGGAGAGAGTGATGTCGGAGCCAACCCTAACGCTGTTGCGCATCTCAACGCCCAGCGACTCGATCTCGGCGATCTCGGAGTCGAGCACGCTCTTGGGAAGCCTGTACTCCGGGATGCCATAACGGAGCATGCCGCCCATCTTGGGCATCGCATCGAAGATGGTGACGTTGTGGCCAGAGAGCGCACCGTAGAACGCGGCGGTCAGTCCTCCCGGGCCCCCTCCGATGACGGCGATCTTCTTGCCGGTGGGTTCTGCCTTCTCGGGCATCCAACCACCCTTGCTGATCACGTCGTCGGCGGCGGAGAACTTGAGACACGCGATGGAGATGGAATCCTCAACGTTCTGTCGCCTGCACGCCTCCTCGCAGGGATGGGGACAGATGCGCCCGATTGACGCAGGTATGGGAAGGTCGCGCTTTATGATCTGCACGGCCTTGAGGTTGTCGCCGGCTGCGATGGCCCTCACGTAGGACTGGACCTTCACATGGCCCGGGCATGCGATAACGCAGGGACCCTGACAGTCGCCGGAGTGATCGCTCATCAGAAGTTCGATGGCCACCTTGCGGGCCTTGACGACGCGCTCGGACTCGGTGTCGACAACTTGCCCGTCGCTGGCCTCGGTGGAGCAGGCTCGCAGAAGTTTGTTGGAGCCCTCAACCTCGCAGATGCACAGGCTGCAGCCGCCATAGTGGGCGAGCTCACCGTTGTGGCAAAGGTTGGGTATGGAGATGCCGTTGGCCTCGGCTATATCAAGGATGGTCTGCCCCTTCACACCCTGACAGACCTTGCCGTTGACGGTGATTGCTATCTTTTCGCTCATTGCAGGCCTCCTAGCTCACCTTGATGGCGTCAAAGTGACAGAGCTTGACGCACTGCTTGCACTTGATGCACTTGGACTGGTCGATCTCATGAGGACGCCTGCGTTCGCCATGGATGCACTGAATCGGGCACTTGGTTGCGCATAGCGTGCACCCAGTGCACTTGTCAGGATCGATGGTGATGTTGAGCAGGTCCTGGCACTCGAGCGCGGGACAGACCTTGTCGTTGATATGAGCCTCGTACTCGTCGCGGAAGTACCTGATCGTCGTAAGTACGGGGTTGGGAGCCGTCTGACCGAGACCGCACATCGCGCCGTCCTTGATCGCGTAAGCCAGCTCCTCGAGCAGCTCGATATCGCCGGGACGGCCGTTGCCGGTGCAGAGCCTGTCGAGAATCTCGAGCATGCGCGTGGTTCCGATTCGGCAGGGCACGCACTTTCCGCACGACTCGTTCGCGGTGAAGCTCAGGAAGAAGCGAGCCATGTTGACCATGCAAGTGGAGTCGTCCATGACGACCATTCCGCCCGAACCCATGATCGCGCCCGTGGCGGCGAGTGCCTTGTAATCGATAACTGTGTCCTTCAGCGACGCAGGGATGCAGCCGCCGGAGGGACCTCCCATCTGCACGGCCTTGAACTCACGGTCGTCCTTGATCCCACCGGCGATACCGAAGATGACATCATCGAGCGTGCGTCCCATCGGGACCTCAACCAGGCCGCCGTGGAAGACCTTGCCGGTAAGAGCGAAGACCTTGGTTCCCTTGGAGTTCTCGGTTCCCATCGCCGCGAACGCCGCACCGCCATTGCGGATGATCCACGCGACGTTGGCGTAGGTCTCGACATTGTTGATATTGGATGGCTTGTCAAGATAGCCGCGCTGCGCGGGAAACGGGGGCTTGAGCCTAGGCATTCCGCGCTGGCCTTCCATCGACGCGATGAGCGCCGTCTCCTCACCACAAACGAACGCGCCCGCACCCATCTTGATGGAGATGTCGCAGGAGAAGTCGGTGCCGAGGATGTTGTCGCCGAGGAAGCCTGAGTCGGTGGCCTGGTCGATGGCGATCTTTAGCCTGTCGACAGCCAGCGGGTACTCAGCCCTGACGTAGACCATGATGTGCTTGGCGCCAATGGCGTAAGCGCCGATCAGCATCCCTTCGATGAGTGTGTGCGGGTCACCCTCGATGACCGCGCGGTCCATGAACGCCCCAGGGTCTCCCTCGTCGGCGTTGCAGATGAGGTACTTCTCCTCACCGGCAGAGCCGCGCGCGGAGTTCCACTTAAACCAGGTGGGGAAACCCGCACCTCCACGTCCACCCAGCCCGGAGATCTTGACCTCCTCGATAACCTTCTCCGGGGTCATGTGAAGGGCCTTGTCGAGGGCCTTGTAGCCGTCATGGCGAATGTAGTCACCGATGCTGGTGGGATCGATGACGCCGCAGTTACGAAGCGCCACGCGCTCCTGCTGGTCGAGGAACTTCTGGTCCTCGGGGGTGATGAACAGATGCTCGACTTTGTTGAACTTGCCGCTGCGCACCGCCTCGACAATGGGAAGCACGTCGGAGTCGCGAACGTTGACGAGCCTGTGAACCAGGGTATCGCCGTCGTAGATGTCGACGATAGGCTCGAGGAAACACATGCCGATGCAACCAGTCTTGGAGATAGTGAAGCTGTCGGTGGGGGTCATGAAGCCCTTGATGACCTCCTCGACATGGCCGGCTCCGGCGGCAACGCCGCAGCTGCCCTCGCCCACCATGATGCGGTAGCCCTGGCCGCGCTCGACGGCGTAGAGCTCACGGATAACCTGGATGGCACCGTCTGGGGTGAGATGGCCGTAGGTCTCGCCGTTGATCATCATGACCGGGGCCATCGAGCAGCAGCCCAGGCAGGCGACCTCGTTGAGGGTAAACACGCCGTCCGGAGTGGTCTGCCCATCCTCGATGCCCAGCTCCTGCGAGATCGCCATGCGAATGTTGTCGGCACCGTTAACGTGACATGCTGTTCCCTGGCACAGCATGATCTCGTACTTTCCGGAGGGGTCCAGCTTGAAGAAACTATAAAAGGTGGCTATACCCATAATCTTCGCGACGCTGGCGCCCGTGCGCGAAGAGATGAGCTCGATCACCTCAATCGGCAGATAGCCATAGATATCCTGGGCTGTCTGCATGATGAGGATCAGGTTGGTGGGGTCGTCTCCCAGATCCCGGAGGGTCTCCTCCATCAGGGATAGATCCACCTCTTTCACAAGTCCTGACATACGCTCACGCTCTCTTCCTACTCCCTGGGAAGCGCCACCCCATAGACGCACCCAACCTATGGCGTTGCCACGGGAAGGACCGCTATTCAGACCCGAATGAAAAAACTTGCCCCTCTCGAGGCCAAAGAACATGTTTTGAGTGAGCCTGCCCGCAGCAGCTTCTGCAAAATAACACTTAGGAATAAAGCTTAATTAGAAGAGGCCGTGTCGTCATGAGCTTTCCGTACAAACACCGTAGTCGGCGTGTCAACATCGTTTTGTACTGAAACCGCCTGTAAACGAGCGGTCTCAGGTTCGTCGCGATCTGGCCATGAGCTGTATGCCAGAGCACGTGGGAGCACCGGTTCGAACAGCCCGCCCTGTCACCGCATGCCCGGTGCGCCTCGATCTGCGATCTGTCATAATGGCTGGGTTAGGGTGACAGCGGGTTTGAGCGAACACTGGTTTGCCCCCGCTCATGCAAGCAAGCCTATCCGGGTCCTGGAGCGGCCGGGTCCCGTGGGAGATACATCGGATGGAACTGATTAAGGGCCTGAGAGACAGCGCGTATCTGCTGTTCAACCTGGTCTCAAAGGACTTCAAGCTCAAGTACAGGCGCTCGGTGCTAGGTGTGCTGTGGAGCGTTCTGAACCCGCTGCTGACGATGATCGTGCTCTCGGCGGTGTTCTCGCAGCTGTTCCGCTTCTCCATCGAGCACTACCCGGTGTACTTCATCCTGGGCCAGACGCTCTTCACAATGATGACCGACGGGGTTGGCGAGGCGATGCGCTCGATCATTGACTCGGCGCCGCTGATCAAGAAGATCAAGGTCAACAAGTTCGTGTTCCCCGTGGAGAAGGTGCTGTTCGCCATCGTCAACTACGCCTTCTCGCTCATCGCGATCTTCCTGGTGATGATCTTCTTCCAGATAGAACCCACGCCGTGGCTGCTAATGATCCCAGTGGTCGTCGCACTCGTAGCGCTGTTCTCGCTGGGGTTAAGCCTGTTACTATCGGCGTTAGCGACCTTCTTCCACGACTTCCTCCACCTCTGGGGCGTGCTCGTCACGCTTTGGACCTACATGACTCCCCTGTTCTACCCCGTCGACATCCTCCCCGAGTGGATGATGTCGATTATGTGGTTCAACCCGATGTACCACTACGTCACGATGATGCGCAATGTCGGCATGTACGGCGTATTCCCAGGATGGGACGAGCTGGCCACCTGTGTGATCATGGCCGTGGTTATGTTCGCCGTGGGGTACCTAGTGTTCAAGAAGCTCCAGAGGAAATTCATACTGTATATCTAGAATCAGAGGCGTTTTCCGCACCGAGAGGAGGCAGCGTCAGATGGATCAAATTCCTTTCTTCAGGCCCGACATCACCGAGCCCGAGATCGAGGAGGTTGCCGACGCGCTGCGCTCGGGCTGGATCGCCACAGGCCCCAAGACCCGCCGCTTCGAAAGCGAGCTCGCTAGGTACTGCGGCGTGAAAAGGATGATCTGTCTCAACTCGGCGACAGCCGCACTCGAATGCGCGCTGAGACTTTTAGGTGTAGGACCCGGTGACGAGGTCATCACCACCCCCTACACCTACACCTCCTCCGCCAGCTGCATAATCCACACCGGAGCGACCCCAGTGATGGTAGATCTTGCCGAGGACTCGCTCGAGATGAACTACGAGAAGCTCGAAGCTGCTATCAACGAGCACACGCGGGCTGTGATCCCGGTGGACATCGGCGGCATAATGTGCGACTACGACATGATCTTCTCCGCAGTGGAGGCGGCCGCATCGACATTCAAGCCCGCCAACGAGATCCAGGAGGCTATCGGACGCGTCGCAATCGTCGCTGACGGGGCCCACTCGCTGGGAGCCACCTACCACGGAAGGCCATCGGGATCGGTCGCGGACTTCACAGCGTTCTCGTTCCATGCGGTGAAGAACCTCACCACCGCAGAGGGTGGGGCGCTGACCTGGCGCTCCATCGAGGGTGTTGACTCCGACGCGCTATACGACAGGGCGCAGCTCATGTCACTGCACGGGCAGGACAAGAGCGCGTTGGCTAAAACGCAGCTCGGGTCGTGGCAGTACGACATCTCCGAGATCGGATACAAGTGGAACATGACCGACATCCAAGCGTCCATCGGGCTCGCGCAGCTGCAGAGGTACCCCTCGATGCTGGCACGGCGCAAGCAGATCCTGGAGACCTACAGAAAAGAGCTTGAGAGCGACGACGTGAAGGTGGTGCTGCACTACACCGACGAGGGCTCGTCGAGCGGACACCTCGCGATAGTGCGCATGCTCGATGCGAGCGAGAAGATGCGAGACGCGGTGATCGGGGCGATGGCCGAACGCGGCGTGGCGTGCAACGTGCACTACAGGCCGCTACCGATGATGACCGCCTATCGCAAGATGGGCTTTTCCATCATGGACTACCCCTGCGCGTATGACTTCTACCACGGCGAGATAACGCTCCCGCTCTACACCCTTCTGACCGATGAGGACGTCGAGCGCATTATCGGAGCGTTCGTGGACGCACGGAGAGAGTGCCTAGGATAGACACGTGTACAAGAGATTCGTCAAACGCATCCTCGACATCCTCATATCGCTTATCGCACTTCCATTTGTGCTGCTGATCTGCCTGTTCGTGGCTCCAGCGATCAAGCACGAGGACGGTGGTCCGGTGTTCTACAATGCGCCGCGCGTGGGGCGGGGTTACAAGATGTTCAAGATGTACAAGTTCCGCTCGATGAAGGTGAACTCGCCAGATCTCAAGATGCCCGACGGCTCCACCTATAACGCTCCAGATGACCCACGGATGACCAAGATCGGTGCGTTTTTGCGGCGCACGAGCATCGACGAGGTGCCGCAGTTCTTCAACGTGCTAAAGGGTGACATGAGCCTGATAGGCCCGCGCCCCGACCTGCTGGAGGAGACCGAGCTCTACGAGGGGGACGAGTGCCGTAAGCTCGAGGTGTTACCGGGGATTACAGGGTATGCCCAGGCCTACGGGCGTAACTCCATCCCGTGGAAGGCCAGGCTCGCCCTGGATGTGAAATACGTCGACGAGATTTCTTTCACGCTCGATGTTAGGATCTTCTTCAAGACCATCGCGAGCATCGTCTCGCAGAGAGGCGTATACAACGAACCCGCCGAGGAGCTAGACGAGGCGTCGTCGTCTTATGGCGACGGGACCGACGAGGAGCGGGTCGAAGAGGATGGGGCGGATGTCAGCAGGTAGAGTGGCCGTCGTCACGATGGGTGTGAAACTCGGGCGCGAGGAGAAGGGCTACACCAGGTTCCTCTCCGTGTGCGAGACGTTGGTGGAAGCCGGCTTCGAGGTCGAGCTGGTGACTTCGGCGTTTCAGCACTGGTACAAGGCCCAGCGCGACAAGAACGACCCTGCATACCATTCGTACCCCTTCGGCGTCTCGTTCGTTGACGAGCCAGGGTACTCGCGCAACCTCGACCCCAGGAGGATCCGCAGCCACGCCGTTGCCGCCAAAAACCTCCCGGCGGTGCTGGAGGCGGCTGGTCCTCTCGACCTCGTCTACTGCGAGATCCCTCCGAATGATGTGGCACTGGCGGCAGCGAAGTTCGCCGAGGAGAGGTCGATCCCATTCGTGGCAGACGTGAACGACCTGTGGCCAGAGGCCATGCGCATGGTGTTCGACATCCCCATAGTGAGCAGCATCCTGTTTCATGGGCTTAAACGCGACGCGAGGGAGGTCTACCGCAGGCTCTCGGCGGTGGTGGGCACCTCGGACGAATACGCAACGAGACCCTACACCGACTGCAACCAGGCCATAGAGCACATAACGGTGTACGTGGGCAACGATCTTACCGCTTTCGATGCGGGGGCACGCGAAAACGCCGAGGCGGTCGGCAAGCCCGAGGGTGAGTTCTGGGTGACGTATGCCGGCACGATAGGCACGAGCTACGACATCGACACCATGGTGCGAGCCTCTGCTGAGCTGTACGGACGCGGGATGCGCGACGTGCGGATGATGGTGCTAGGAGACGGGCCAGACCTGCAGGGGCTTCGCGAGATGGCCGCAGGGATGGACTGCAACGTGGAGTTCCTGGGGTACCAGGACTACCCGATGATGGCCGCCTACCTCGCAAAGTCGGATGTGACCGTGAACTCACTGGTCAAGAAGGCCCCGCAGTCGATCGTGACCAAGATCGGGGACTACCTGGCGGCCGGATGCCCGATGATCAACACCGGAAGCAGCAAGGAGTTCCGCAACAAGGTAGACTCCGACGGATTCGGAGTGAACGTGGAGGCGGAGAACCCACATGCGCTGGCGGACGCCATCGCAGCGCTGCACGATGATCCCGAAAGACGCGCAAAGATGGGCGAGAAAGCTCGGAAGGTGGCCGAGGAAGAGTTCGATCGTAAGGTGTCCTACCCCCGGATCGCCGCGCTCATCAAGAGGCTCATCTCGTAAGGGGCGCTATCAATGCTCTTTTCTGAACCCCTAACTTAAAAGGTTTGGTTACCAGTCAGAATGACGCTGCTCCAAAACCTTCGTTTTAGTGGGCGACGACTACATCAAGTTTGGTTACCAGTCAGAATGACGCTGCTCCAAAACGGTCTGGTTTATTGCGCTGGATAGTTCAACATTTGGTTACCAGTCAGAATGACGCTGCTCCAAAACATTCTCTCACGCTATCCGAAATTATCGGAGATTTGGTTACCAGTCAGAATGACGCTGCTCCAAAACGCTTCGTGGCTTCAAAAGCCTTCGAGCAAATTTGGTTACCAGTCAGAATGACGCTGCTCCAAAACTGAACTCGCGAAGGCTGAGGCGGAGTACAAATTTGGTTACCAGTCAGAATGACGCTGCTCCAAAACCGGTCTTATCGTTGGTGCCGTTGAATATGAATTTGGTTACCAGTCAGAATGACGCTGCTCCAAAACTAAGATTTTCGAGTTTGGACAATAAAAAAATTTGGTTACCAGTCAGAATGACGCTGCTCCAAAACTCAAGTA
>CAYRYP010000014.1:19417-24247 GCA_964428485.1 uncultured Coriobacteriaceae bacterium | reverse complement strand
TCGACGTGACCCATGACGGTGACCACCGGCGGGCGCGGCTCGAGGTCCTCCGGCGAGTCGTTGATAGCGATCTCGTACTGCTCCTCGGGCGAGACTATCCTCACGCGCCTGCCTAGGTCATCGGCGACGAGCTCGATCAGATCATCATTCATGGTCTGGGTGACAGTGAGCGGGGTACCAAGCAGGAAGAGCTTCTTGATGATCTCGGAGCTGTTCACACCCAGGGCATCCGCCAACTCAGCGACTGTCGCGCCGGTTGTCACCTGCACAACGGATTCATCGAGCACGAGCGATGGGTCGATGCCCTTCTCGATGGCCTCCTCCTCCATGCGCTTCTTAGCCATGGCGACGCGCTTCTCCTTGCGCTTCTTCCTGCGACCCTGACCCTGCGTGCTGGCCGCGTCCACCGCGGCTTTAGCCTCGTCGAGGATCCTCTGGCGTTGCAGGCGCTCGGCGTCCTCGGCCATCTGGGAGTAGCGGTCTGCGCCCATGACCTCTTCGACAAAGTCATCCTCGATCTGCATATCCCTGGCGCTGGGCTGCCTCCTGCCGCGCCTTCCATCGTCGCCGGTGTCGCGGCTTTTGCGGTTCTTACGCTTGCCACCGTGCCTACCGCCCTCGGAGCGTTCCTCACCGCCGTCGCGTCCGCGGGCGGCATCCCTGCCAGCCTGCGAGGGTTCCTGGACATGTCCGGCAGACCTCTCCTTGCGCCCCCTGTCCTTGGATTCCTTAGCAGCCTTGGCCTTCTGCTCCTTGGCAGCCTTCTCGGCATCGAGTCTCTTGGTCTCCGCCTCTATCCTAGAGAGCAGGTCATTGAGATCGTTGCTAGCGTTGGAGAGGACCTTTTTCTTGGGCTTGTCTTTAACGGGAGCGGATTTGGCGGAGCGTTCGCGCTCGCGAGCGGCGAGTTCCTTGTCCCTAGCCGCCTTGGCACGTGCGGCTTTCTCTTTCTCCCTCTCGATGCGCTCGGCCTCCTCCTTGCGCTTCCTCTCCTCTTCTTCGCGCTGACGCTTCTCCTCGGCTGCCTTGGTGGCCTCTTCGGACGCGGTATCAGCAACCTCTCCGCCGGCAGCGCTCTCGGACGCCTGCTCTGCCTCTGCAGACTGCTTCGCGCCCTCCTCTGCCTTAGATCCCTTCTTAGCAGCCTCCTCAGCGGCCTTCTCCTTTGCAGCGGCTGCAGCCTTAGCCTCTGCTTCGGCACGCTGCTGCTCGAGCTCGGGCCCGAGCTTCTTGCGGATCTTGTCCACATAGGCATCCACCAGGGTGGAGGCGTGGTTCTTGGCAGGGATGTTCATCTCTTTGAGTTTCTCGAGCATTTCCTTGCTGGAGATGCCGAACTCCTTCGCCAACTCGTGCACGCGCATTCTCGCCATATCAACCAACCGTACCTTCCCCAGTGTCAGTGTCCAGGGCTCGAAGCGAGAAATCGTCCTCGAGCCTATCGTAGTCCTCCTCTTCGAGTGAGATCCTCAGTGCCCTGTCGAGCCTGCGGGTTCTCCTGGCCTTCGAGAAGCAGGCCCTGTCCGCGCAGAGGTAGGCTCCCCTGCCAGCCATCCTGCCCGTAGGATCGAGCTCCACCGCCCCCTCAGGCGTGCGGACGACCCTTACGAGCGAGGCCTTTTCCCCACTGGCCCCGCAGGCGCAGCATGTTCTTGTCGGGATCTTCCTCGATGCGCCCATCGGCTACCTCCGGCCTCCAGGCCCTAGGCCTCGTGAATCCCGCAGAAGCGGCTCCCGGGCCTGGCGTGGTTGCGGCACCTCACCCCGTTGTCCCCAACATGCGAGCAGCGCCCATCGTTCTCATCCGACTCGTCCTGCTCGTCAGAGATTAGTGAACCGCCCGACATCTCCTCGATCAGAGACGCACTCTTGATGTCGATGTGCCATCCTGTGAGCCTCGCGGCGAGCCTAGCGTTTTGACCCTGCTTGCCAATGGCCAGGGACAGCTGGTCATCGGGCACTACGACGGTGGCGTAGCGTGCCTTCTCGTCGACGGTGACGTTCGAGACCTTGGCGGGAGACAGTGCGTTCGCCACGTAAACCGCCGGGTCGTCGCTGTAGGCGATGACGTCAATACGCTCGTTGTGCAGTTCCTCGACCACCAGTCTCACGCGCGACCCCTTCGGACCAACACAGGCGCCTACGGGGTCGAGACTGGACTCTCTGGAGCGCACGGCAACCTTGGAGCGAGCTCCGGGCTCGCGAGCGATGGTCTTGATCTCTACGATCCCCTCGTAGATCTCAGGGACCTCCATCTCAAAAAGCCTCCTGATGAAGTCGGGATGGGTCCTTGAGACCACAATGAGGGGCCTGGTGTTGCGACTCTTGGTGTTGGTCTCCACCGAAGACGGGTCGCGGACGTCTATGATGACCGCTTTGATCCTCTGATTGTGGTGGTAGCGCTCCATAGGGGGCTTCTCGTTGAGCTCTCCTGGATTGCGCTCAAGGTCGAAGTGGGGCAGCTCGGCCTCCACGCCCTCCCTGATCTTGATGATCGTGAAATCGGGGGTGGACTGGAGCACCTGCCCGGAGACCAGCTCACCGATCCTATCCACAAACTCGTTGTACAGCGAGTGTCTCTCATGATCGCGTAGTATCTCTCCGAGATATTTCTTAACATTTTGCGCGGCGATGCGACTGACGTTGGTGGGGGTGACGTCGCGCTCCTCGAACTCCGAGTACTCGCCCGTCTCCTCATCAGGCTCGCCCACCGGGACGAGCTCGAACACGTAGATCTTGCCTGTGTTCCGGTCGATCGTAACCCTAGCGTCGTACTCGAGGTTAAGGATGGACCTATAGCTGCGTGACAGGGACTGCTCGAGCTTTTCAAGCAGGTAGATCTGATCTATCTTCTTCTCGCTGGCGAGCGCCGCCAGTGCTTCCATGAGCTCGGATGCCATCTCCTATTCCCCTTCCTCTGGGAGTCTCTTAAAATCGACCTTCCCGACCACGTGGGCTCTCTGGATTGAGCTCAGGTCGATCTCGAACCTCTCGTCGCCGGATGCGACGATAACGAGATCGCCCTCCACTCCCTCAAGCCTGCCGGAGAACCTGCGTCTGGAGCTGGCGCCACCACTGGCGGGTTCGCAGGTAATCTTGACATCCTCTCCGGCGAAGCGCTCGAAGTGCTCGCGAGTTCGAAGCGGCCTGTCGATGCCTGGCGAGGAGACCTCAAGCATGTAGTTGCCCGAGATGATGTCCACCTCGTCGACTATAGGCTCGAGCCATTCTTGCTGGGCCTCGGATATGTCATCGAGGTTTATGCCAAAGTCGGGATCCAGCTTGTCGATGTAGATGCGCAGTATCGGCGCCTTGGAGCTACCGAGAATCTCGGCATCCACGATCTCGAAGCCATGATCGATCGCGACCGGCTCCAGCGCCCCGATAAGCGCCTCGACCTTCCTGGTCCTCATCGTCTGGAACCTCCCTTTGCCATCCATACCCGGGTCTGCTCAGTGCCTTGCATGCGACAATGCGCGCCCAGACGGCCGCATAAAAAAAGCGGGCGGCAAGACCCACTTCCAACAAGACCGTTAAGACGTGCAAACTGCGAATAATCTTATCAGGTCGTGATCTTTCGGGCTATATCGCGCGCAATATCGCCCGCACACGCGTCCGGGAGTGCGGGGAGCGGCGCGAAATCCCGGTTCACCGAGCGGCCTACATATGCGGACAACCGGAAATTGTAGGCACTATGGGCGCTCACCTGCGGCTACTGCTCGTTTAAGAGATCCTTGAGGACGTAGAATGGATTGGACTCGTCGGGTAGCTCCGAGCACCCGCATTCGCTCTCGTTGAGGTTGCATCCGCATCTCGGGCAAAGGCCCTTGCAGTCCTCGTCACACAGGAACAGCAGTGGGATCTCCACCAACACAGACGACAAAACGGCCTCCGACAGATCGATCATCCCATCCTCGGGAACAAGCTCGTACTCGTCATCCTCCATACCGGTGACATCGGAGTCCTCGGAGAGGGTAAAGTACCCTTCCAACTCCGTGTCGATCTCGACCCTGGCGAATCCGAGACACCTGGTGCACGTTCCGAGTACCGCTGCAGAAGCCCTCCCGGTTAGCACGATGGCATCTCCCACATTGGACAGCGTCGCTTCGAAGGAGACCCCGCCGGGAATTTCGTACTCGACACTTCCCAGTAAAACCTTCTCGGGATAGTACCTGCCCACAACTGTTTCGGCGAGTCCCACGCCGCCGGTTATCCCGGAGACGTCGAAGAGCGCAGGCGCCGCATCAGACATGTACGAAGCTCCGTTTCACTTGATTGACCGGCCACTGGCGGCCGGATGGCAAATCACCTGGAGGCTCTATTGTTGAGTCTCTCCCTGCATCGGTGGACGTTCTCCCCTAGCGACTCGAGGGTCTGCTCGATGTGGGAGAAGACGTTGTCAGCATAGTCCTCCGCCCCAGCACGGGTGGAACGCTCGAGCTCCCTGGCGTCGGCAAGGATGTTCTCCGCCTGCTGCTGGGCGATCCTTACGATCTCCTGCTCGCTTGCGATGGTAAGGGCTTGGCTGCGTGCATCCTCAAGGATTCTGTTCCCCTCGGCCTCAGCATCCTCGAGAAGCCCCTGACGCTCGCGTACGATCTGTCTGGCCTGTGAGAACTCCACTGGGAAGGCGTCCCTGATGTCGTTGATTATGTCCATGGCCTGGTTGATATCCACCTGGCGCTTGGAGCTGTTCCCGAGAACCGGCTTGCAGTCCTCGATGAAATCGGCGAGCTCGTCGAGTAGGCCAAGGACTCCGCTTTCATCCATCTTCCGTCTTCCCTTCAGTGCTGTGATCGAACCTAATAGAACCATCCGTGGACAGTGCTT
>CAYRYP010000014.1:0-19317 GCA_964428485.1 uncultured Coriobacteriaceae bacterium | reverse complement strand
GCCATCTGGAACTCCACCTCAAAGTCGGTTATGGCGCGCAAGCCCTTGACCACAACCTGCACATCGTTTTCGGCGGCAAAGTCCACAAGCATGTTGGTGAACGGCTTGACCGTGACGTTGGGAACATCGGCAAGTGCCTCGCTAGCAAGCTCTACTCTCTTCTCCAATGTGAAGATCGGGCCCCCACCCTTCCTGGACGACTCCGCCACCGCCACTATCACCTCGCGGAAGAGCTTGGAGGCCCTCCTTATCACGTCGATGTGCCCGACTGTGATCGGATCGAAGGTGCCAGGGACCATCGCCTTGCCGCTGTTCCTTCCCCCATCCTGATCCATGAAGTCCTCCAATCGCCTGGGAGCACAGGAGCGCCCCTCGACACTTCGGTCAGATTTGACTCTAGGCTTTCAGCCGCTTGAAGTATACAACCTGAGTGATTCCGTAGTTACGGAAACCCGTCAGCTCAAAGGTAGGCCCCAGCCTATCGGCCATCTCCGCGACCTCCGGCGGCACCTGCTTCTTCTCGGCTGCGGTGCCACGCCTCTTCCGCGTTTTGCCGGAGGCCCTTTCGTAGGCGACAACAGCCCCGGGAGCTATAGCACCCGCAGCGTCCAGGTCCGTGACGATCCGGCAAATCTCCTCCCAGCCAATCGAGTACGGTGGGTCGAGAAAAACGATGTCGAACGGCTCACCCAGAATGCAGCCTATGCCTGCATGCGCCAAAAGGTCGGATCTAAGGACCCTGGTGTTCCTTCCGGCAAGCGGCAACTGTGCAAGGTTGGCCTCGATGGTTCTAGCGGCCTTGGCATCGTTGTCCACGAAAGTGCACGAGGCCGCGCCCCTTGAGAGCGCTTCAATGCCAACTGCCCCGCTGCCGGCGAACGCGTCGAGCATCCTCGCACCCGCAAAACCACCATCTCTAGCGGATGTTATCGAGCTGGCGATGGCCTCTCTCACCCTGTCTGTGGTGGGCCTGGTGCTATCGCCCGGAACCGGCTGCACATGCCTTCCCCTGAAATCGCCTGCGACGATCCTCATCGGTTCTCGATCCTTTCGACTCTCTCGTCTCCCGTCTGCCCGTATCTTTCCTCCAACTCCGCGCGCAAAAGCGCGTGGGCCGGTTCGGACAGTGAGGGATCGTCTCGGAGAATCACCCCGGCGTCCTCCCTGGTCATATATACCAGATCAGCGTCCCTTACGACGTTGGAGAATCTCAGACCGGGCATGCCGTGCTGTCGAAGCCCTGAAACATCCCCTTCATGGCGAAGCTCCAGATCCATCTCGGCGAGCTCGAACCCGTCTTGGATCGAGCACATCGCCTCCATCCGTCGCCTAGCGATCTCCGTGCGAGCGTCGGCTAGAAGTATCATCCTGCCAGGATGTTCTCCCCTGCCGACCCTGCCGCGAAGCTGATGCAGCTGCGACAGCCCGAACCGCTCCGCATCCTCCACCACCATCAGTGTGGCGTTGGGAACGTCGACGCCCACCTCCACCACAGTCGTGGAGACCAAAACGTCTATCAAGCCGTCACGGAAATCACCCATCACCCGCGCCTTCTCCAGAGCTGGCATACCCCCGCAGAGAAGTTCTACGCGAAGCTCCGGGAAAATCTTGGTGGAGAGAAACTGCGCCTCGGCGCGGGCGGCCTTCAGATCCCCTCCGGCCCTCTCGAGATCCTCCTCGCCAAACGGAGCTTGCTCGCCAACATTCTCGTCCTCCTCCGACTCACCGCCATACGCGGTGCCCCGCTGCCCCACCAGTGGACAGACGATGTAGGCTTGCTGGCCCGCCGAGACGCATTCCTGGACCGCCTCGTAGGCTATGAAGGCGTTTCTCTTGTCCACCAGCTCGGTGGCGATCTCGCGGTTTCCACCCGGGCGCTGCCTGATGCTTGAGCAGTCGAGGTTGCCATAGAGCGTGAGCGCCAATGAGCGAGGAATCGGAGTTGCGGTCATGCAGAGGTAGTCGCAGGAGGGGCCCTTGGCTCTAAGCGCGTCTCGCTGGCCTACGCCAAACCTGTGCTGCTCGTCGACCACGGCGAGCGTCATGTTGTAGAAGACAACGTCGTCTTCAAGTACCGCATGCGTGCAGAAGAGTACCGAGAGCTGCCCGTTGGCAAGGCTCGCGAGCATCTGGGCTCTATCCGATGCCGGCGTGGAGGCCGTCAAGGTTGCCCAGGTTATCCCCACGGCGTCGAACACGGGGCCTATCTTGGCGCCATATTGCCGTGCGAGAACCTCGGTCGGGGCCATCAGCACGCCCTGTCCACCACTGTCCGCCGCACACGCCAGTGCCGCCGCCGCGACCGCCGTCTTGCCGGTGCCAACATCACCTAGAAGCATCCTGTGCATCCTGCGATCAGATGCCATGTCTGACAGTATCGAGTCAAGCGCCGACGCCTGGTCCTCGGAAAGCTCGTACGGCAGCGTCTCGAGGTATGAGTGCAGAAGGGGGCCGTCTGTGTTATGGGCGAACGCGGTACCCTCACCCTCCATCCCCAGCCTCTCCAAGCCCCAGTGCAATTGAAGAAGGAGGAGTTCCTCGTAGGCCAGTCTCCTTCTCGCCATGGCCACCTCATCCATCGAGCTCGGGAAGTGCAGACGGGTGAGCGCCGTGGTGAGAGACATGAGATTCCTATGTGCGCGAATATAGGCAGGCAGGAAGTCTATAGGACACAGACACCTGTCGCATGCCTCGGAGACGATCCTGGAGATCCAGGCCGATGTGATGCCCTTCGTCTGTCTGTAGACAGCGACGATCGAGGGGATTGGTCTATCCGCGTCGCCTTCTCCTGAAGCACCGAGCACGAGATGATTCGGGGATCTCATCTGCAGGAAACCGTAGCTGTGACCCACCGTGCCCTGCAGGACCACCCTAGTGCCCTTCTCCAAGGACTCCGCGATCCACGGCTGGTTGAACCATACGGCCTGCATGACACCGGTGCCGTCTACCACGGACACCTCAACGATCCTCATCCTGCGTCGCACGGTCTTCGTCCTCACGGAGTCCACGGTGCCCATGACGGTGGCATCGTCTCCAATCCTGCATGCGGATATCGCACTGACGCTGGTGAAGTCGACGTATCTCAGCGGCGGGGTGCGGAGAAGATCTCCTAGCGTGGAGACTCCCAGCTTACCCAGGGCCTTAGCCCGAACGGAGCTCACGCCGCGAAGCGTCTCCACCGATTCTCCCAACGACAACGATGAGGCCGCTCTTAGCCCCATCGCGCTGGCCGGGCGCTGCCTGCCCTTCCCTCGCGCACTGAATCTGTTGGTGGGGTCCAAGCCTCTACTCCGCCGCAATGATCATCGGGTAAAGCGGTTGCTCTCCCCTGCTCGCCTCGACCTCCACATCCGGGTAGCGCTCCTCTATGGCATCAGAGATCGCCTCGAGGCAGTCGTCGTCCATGTCCTCGCCCGCCAACAACGTGACGTTGTCGACGATGTTACCCTCCATCATCGCGTCGACGGAGCGCAGACAGACATCTGTGACATCGGATCCGACAAGCCTGATCTTGCCGTCGATGATGCCCATCACGTCGCCTTCGGAGATCTTCGTCCCATCCTCGGTGACGGCGTTTTTCACAGCGGTGGTGACCTCGCAGGTCATGACATCCTCGATGGCGACTGTCATCATCTCGACGTTGTCCTCCATGGACATTTCGATGTTGCCGGAAAAGATGGCCGTGAAGGTCTGTGGGATAGAGGTAGTCGGTACCACCGCACATGGCTTATTCGCAATATCGACGGCAGAGTTGGCGGACATGACGATGTTCTTGTTGCCTGGGAATATGATGACGCTCTCGGCGTTGACAGCATTAACGGCCTCTACGATGTCGGATGTCGAGGGGTTCATCGTCTGGCCGCCGGAGACAACCTTGTCTACGCCCAGCGATTCGAGGATCGCAACGTTGCCGGAACCCACTGCTACCGCCACGAAACCCAGCGGTTTGGACGGTTCGGAGGGCGCAGCGGCCTGCTCGTCGGCAACGATCTTGTCGATGCGCTCCTCGGACTGCATGTCCATGTTGTGAATGAATATCTCATGCGGCTGTCCACGCTGGATCATCCAGGTGAGTACCTCGCCGGGCTGGTCGGTGTGCACGTGAATCTTGAAGTCCGGGTGCTCACCCACGATGAGCTCGCAGTCGCCCATCTCACCGAGAAACTCGTAGGCCTCCTCGACATCGATCTCGCGACTATGGAAGAGGAACTCGGTGCAGTACCTGAAGTTATGGTCCTCCCAGTCGTTGACCTGCTCGATAGCCACCTTAGCGCCACCCTGGATCTTGAACACGTCGTCGTTAGCGGTGGTGACGCTTTGCCTCTCGGAGCCGAGGAAGCTGTAGACGAACCCCTCGAGCATCACAGCCAGCGCAAGACCACCGGAGTCGACCACGCCGTTCTCCTTGAGGGTGGGCATTAGCTCAGGCGTGCGTTTGACCGATTCCATCGCCTCATTCGCAATGCCACGTAGGACTTGAGCCGCGTCCATGTCGCCGTCCACGCATCCCTCGGCGTATTCAGCCACGTCTTTGACAACGGTGAGTATCGTGCCCTCGACGGGCTTGCGAACAGCCTTATACGCAACGTCGCGGGCCTTCCCGAAGGCATGCGCGATAGCCTCCGGGTCGATCTCCGTGCGCTCACCTGCGCCCTCGGCGATGCCGCGAAGTATCTGACTGGTGATGACCCCGGAGTTGCCCCTGGCACCCATCAGCGACCCACGCTTGATCGCGCGAAAGATACGTACCATGGTGACGTCTTCCGGTAGCTTGTCGAGCTCGCGCACAACGTTTTCCATGGTGAGGGTCACGTTGGTGCCCGTATCGCCGTCGGGAATCGGAAAGACGTTGAGCCTGTTGATCTCCTCCTGACGGTCTGCGACGGCCTGGTAGGCCGCCTTGACGGCGTTTTTGAACTTGTTCTTGACCTGACTGTCCATTTCTCGTTTCCTGTCGAGGCGCTAGGCCTTCATTCCCTGGATGTTGACGGATATGTCGTCGATCCTGATCTCCAGATACTCCTCAAGCGCGTATCTCACCGTCTCGGCGAGGTTCTCCGCGACCACGGAGAGGTTGGTTCCGTACTGGACCACGATGTAGAGCTCCACAGACACAGAGCCTCCGTGGTTCTTGAGCACGATGCCCCGGCGCAGCTTCTGCATCGGCAGCATACTAGACAGGCCAGAGCCGATGTTGGGAGTCGCCATGCCAGCGACCCCGTAGCTGGTGAGCGCCACGTAGCCGATCATGTCTTGTATGACACCCTCATCGACCTCGACGATCCCGGGGATGACCTCGTCTCGATCCTGGTAGTTCATCGCTTATCTCCAATCATTGCCAATTTGGCGCCCCCACAACCTCATGTGAGTAGGGCGGCGAAGCAAACCGAGGTTCAAAGCCAATTGGTAATTTTATCAAATGCATGTACAGGCGCGTATGCAGGCGGCACATGCATGTCACACACTCCGCCATCGACGATGCTCTTTGCGTCGGGCGATGAGGAGACGACCTGTTGGCCGGGACTACTTGCTACTTGCGCCTCCTGCGCCCGCCACCGTATCTAGAGCCCTTTCGGGCACGCGAGCGCAGGCCGTCTAGCACCCTTGACTCGTCCACGCCCTCAAGCTGCGAGCGCAGACGCACGATCTGGTCGCGTAGGCGGGCGGCGTTTTCGAAGTCCATCTCCTCCGAGGCGATCTCCATCGACTCCTCCATCGCCGATATCAGACGTAGTAGCTCGGCTGGGGGCATGTCGGAATAGTCCGCAGCCAGGCTCTTTGCAGTCTTGTTCGGATCGGCCGCGTCTCCCTCGTTGAGGTACTGCATTATGTCGGAGACGGCCTTGCGCACAGTCTGCGGCTCTATACCGTGCTCCTCATTGAAGGCCTGCTGTATCTCGCGACGGCGCCTGGTCTCGTCCACCGCACTTCTGATGGAGCCTGTGATGGTATCGGCGTACATGATCACCTGCCCCGAGACGTTCCTAGCAGCTCGACCTATGGTCTGGATAAGGGAGCGGTTGTTGCGGAGGAACCCCTCCTTGTCCGCATCGAGGATCGCGACCAACGACACTTCCGGCAGATCCAGCCCCTCGCGCAAGAGGTTGATTCCCACCAACACATCGAATTCCCCGAGGCGAAGCCCCCTTATGATCTCGACGCGCTCAATAGTACCCGTGTCGGAGTGCATGTACTGGGCACGAATACCCTGGTCGAGAAGGTAGTCTGTAAGATCCTCCGCCATCTTCTTGGTAAGGGTTGTTACCAGCACGCGCTCGCCGCGATCCGCCCTGACCCTGATCTCGGCGGTGATGTCGTCGATCTGTCCCACGGTCGGACGCAACACCACCTCCGGATCCAGAAGCCCCGTAGGACGGATGATCTGCTCAACCACCTGCTGGGAGACCTTCTCCTCGTAGTCACCGGGTGTTGCCGAGACGTAGACAAACTGCGGGATTCTCGCCTCGAACTCATCGTAGCGAAGGGGTCTGTTGTCCAGCGCGCTAGGGAGACGAAAGCCGTGCTCCACCAGCATTACCTTACGAGATCTGTCGCCCTCGTGCATGCCTCTGATCTGAGGGACAGTCACATGGCTCTCATCTATAAAGCAGACAAAATCATCTGGGAAGTAGTCTATAAGCGTGAAGGGCGCCTGCCCCGGCTCCCTGCCGTCGAGATGGCGGGAGTAGTTCTCGATCCCGCTGCAAAAGCCCATGTTTTGAATCATTTCAAGATCGTAGGAGGTGCGCATCTCGAGCCTCTGGGCCTCCAGCAGCTTGCCCGCCCCTTTGAGCTCTGAGATGCGCTGCACCAGCTCCTCCTGGATCGTCTGGACGGCGCGGTCGAGCTTGACCCTCTCGGTGACGTAGTGCGACGAGGGCCATATCGGCACCTTGGGATACTCGACAAGAACCTCACCGGTGAGCTTGTCGATCTCGGCGATGGAGTCCACCTCGTCTCCAAAGAACTCCACCCTAAGCGGGTTCTCTGCATATGGCGGGAACACATCGACGATGTCGCCCCGGACGCGAAAGGTACCTCGAGTCAGATCGTAGTCATTGCGGTCGTACTGTATGTCTACGAGATCGTGGATGAACTGGTCGCGATCCAGGGGCCTGGAGGTGTCGACGAAGATAGCCAGGCCCGCGTAGTCCGTGGGCGATCCGATTCCGTATATGCACGAGACGCTCGCCACTACGATGATGTCGTTTCTGCTGAGGAGCTGGGCGGTAGCCTGGTGGCGCAGTTTTTCCACCTCCTCGTTTATCGAGGCGTCTTTCTCGATGAAGGTATCGGTGGTGGGGACGTAGGCCTCTGGCTGGTAGTAGTCGTAGTAGGAGACGAAGTAGACCACAGCGTTGTTGGGAAACAGCTCCTTGAACTCCGATGCCAGCTGTGCTGCGAGTGTCTTGTTGGGCGCCATCACCAGAGTGGGTCTGTTGATCCTCTCTATGACCTTAGCCATCGTGTAGGTCTTACCCGATCCGGTTACACCCAGAAGGGTCTGGTAGCGCATCCCACGCTCGATACCCTCCGCCAGTTTGTCTATCGCCTGCGGTTGATCCCCCGCGGGCTCATAGGGCGAGACCACCTCGAAGCGCCTGTTGAACCTCCCCTCCTTGAGGAAGTCCCTCATATCGGCGTCCATGCGCGCCGCGTCGAGCGGCTTGGGCTCGTGGGTGTCTAATCGCTGCATCGTCACTCCCGGTCGCGCCACGGACGTGCGCCCGTGGCGATCGTCTAATCCCCGCTGTCCCAGGTGAAAGCATCGGGATAGAGTCTCTCGTAGGCCTCCTTAGCCCTGTGGACGGAGCGGAGGTAGTTGCTCGTCTCCTCGAACTCGATGTTGTCGCGGATGTCATCTCCCTCTTCCAGCCACTCATCAACGTTTCCAAGGCCGGCGTTGTAGGCGGTTATCGCGGGATCCATCTCGTGATATCGCTCCACCAGATATCTGAGGTACGCCGTTCCGTAGTTTATGCTCACCTCCGGGTCGGTCAGCTCGTCCGGAGGATACTTCTCAACATCCACCAGCCCCAAATTCGCGATGTCCTCGGCGGTCTCCGGCATCATCTGCATGATCCCGATGGCGCCCGCGCTCGAGGTGGCCTCAGGATCGAAGTCCGATTCGCACTTTGCTATCGCGATGATCCAGTAAGGATTAACCTGGTACTCCTCTGCTGCCTGCTGGATGATGTCGACATACTCGAGCCTGTAGTAAGCCCTCTCTAAGAGCGGGAGGACTATAGCTGCAACCACCGCGAGGGCGCATATAGCAACGAGGATCCTGATCGCAACGCGTGCAGCTCTTCTGCAGCCGCCGCGTTTGGCCTGAATGGCGGTACGATTCCCGTCGTCGTTTAGCTGATCTTCTGCGGAGCGTCTACTCATATCAGGTCAAGATCTCCCCTCCGCGTGTTCTGGAATCCCACCACTCGAGCACCTTTGTGCGGAGGTCCTCCAACGTGCCGGTGTTGTCTATCACGGTGTCGGCAACCAGAAGCTCGTCCTCGTCACTCGCTTGAGTCATGATCCTCTGCCTGGCGTCTTTTGGGTCCATCCCGCGCGAGACAGCCCGCTCAAGACGGATCTCGGCTGGGAGACTGACCACAACTACCTCATCGGCCATCTCGTTAAGATCGGTCGAGAGGGTGACTAGTGGAACCTGAACCACCCGCATCGGACAGTCCGCAGGCGCATCTTCCCCCTGCAAAAACAGCTTGGATCTACGTGCGATCTCCGGATGCATTATCGCGTCGAGGTCGCACTTGGAACGAGCATCGGCGAAGGCCCTCTGTGCAAGCTCGCTGGGCACGACCTTCCCGTCGGGACCGAGTATACCTACTCCAAACCTCTTCGTCAGACGCGAGGCAACCTCGGGATCGGCGCGAACATCTGCGGCGACAGCATCCATGTCGAGCACCTCAGCGCCGAGTTCTGTAAGTATCCCAGACACCGTGCTCTTGCCTGATGCGATCCCGCCGCCGAGTACGACCCTATGCAATGCCTACACCTCCTGCCTGCGCTCTTTACGCTCCTACGCCCGGAGTCTCATCCTTTTACCTAAGCATAGAACAGGGGAGCCGCCATCCGACGGTTCCCCTGTAACAGTGCTGTCTCGATGGTGCGAGCGGGAGCTTTCCTAAAAGCGGTACTACTCCTCCTCGGCGGCAGCCTCAGCAGACTCCTCAGCCGAAGTCTCCTCGGTGGCAACCTCCGCAGACTCCTCGGCCGGAGCCTCCTCAGCAGCAGCATCCTCGGCGGCGGCCTCCTCGGCTTTCGGGGCCTCCTGGGCAGCCTTCTTGCCACCCTCCTCCGGCATGTCTCTGACCTCGACGGTGATGCCGAGCTGCTCAGCGGCGGCCTTCATCGACAGAGAGATGCGACGGCGATCTAGATCGACGGACATGACCTTGACCATGATCTTCTGGCCGACCTCTACCACCTGAGAGGGATGGTTGACGTGCTTGTTGGCCATCTCGGAGATGTGCACAAGACCCTCGACACCATCGCAGAGGGCGACGAACACGCCGAACGGAACTATCTTGGTAACAGTTCCCTCGACGATAGAGTCGACCGGGTAGTTCTTGATGAGCGTACGCCACGGATCCTCGGTAGTCTGCTTGAGACCCAGAGAGATCCTCTCACGGTTGCGGTCGACGTCGAGAACCTCGACCTCCACCTCATCACCCACGGAGACGACCTCGGCGGGATGGTTAACATGGCTCCAAGAGAGCTCAGAGATGTGGACCAGGCCGTCGATGCCACCAAGGTCGACGAAGGCGCCGAACTCTACGATCGACGAGACCGTTCCCTTGAGCCTCATGCCCTTCTGCAGCTTGCTGAGGATCTCGTTGCGCTCGTTCTTCCTGCCCTCCTCGAGGAGCACGCGGCGCGAGAGAACGACGTTGTTGCGATTGCGGTCCATCTCGATGACGCGAGCCTCTATCACGGTGCCCAGGTAGGAGCTGAGATCCTTCACGCGGCGAAGATCCACGAGCGACGCCGGCAGGAATCCGCGCAGCCCGATGTCAAGGATGAGACCGCCTTTGACAACCTCGATGACCTCACCCTCGACGTTCTCACCATTGTGGAACTTCTCCTCGATGTTGTTCCAGGCCCTCTTGTACTCGGCGCGCTTCTTGGAGAGCAGCAGCCTGCCGTCCTTGTCCTCCTTCTGGATGACCAGAGCCTCGATCTCATCGCCGAGCGAGACGGCGTCGGAAGTGTCGATATCATCGCGGATGGAGAGCTCGCGCGCAGGGATCACACCCTCAGACTTAAACCCGATGTCGAGGAGCACCTCATCGTGCTCGATCTTGACGATCGTCCCGGTGACCAGCTCGCCCTCTTCGATGTCGGTGATTGTGCCATCGATGAGATTCTCCATGTCGGAATCGGAGATTTCGTCGAACTGGATAATCGACTTGTTCTTAATCTCGGTCAAAATGGACCCCTTCCAAAAGATGCTCGGGGCCCCGCTCGTCATTGTCATTTCCTAGGTAGCCAAGATAGTCCGTGGGACGATCGCGCTATGAAATTACATTGTCTACGGGGGCCTACAGTTATGTCAGTCTGCTTATTGCAGACATCTGATCAGTATATACCAAAGTCAAAAGTCAACAAGGAGAATCCCCGTAAAATCGAGGCGTTTCATCCGGTATTCTAAGCCCCTTGGCCACCCTTGGCCACCCACCACGCTGTAATCTCTTGACTAGGAGATCTTGACGAGTGGTGCTAAGCCCAAAAGGAGACTTTTGGTTTGACCGCTCTTCTCGAACCTGATTTCGATGGCATCGCCGACCACAGACAACACGGTCCCCCGTCCGAACACCTTGTGGTCCACGGTATCCCCAGCGCAGAAGGTCTCCTGTGTGGACCCCTGGCTGCCCCCCATAGACGAAGAGTCTGCAAGAATCGAGCCCTCGCTCGTCCGCAAACTCTCCCTGGAGCCGGCTCCGAATACGCGCCCATCATCCCCGGCGGACTGCTCGAAGCTGGTGCCAGATCCGTAGATGCCATTTCGGCTCCCGCGCTTCTCGTTGCCGGTGCCCGAAAAACTCCTACTCCCGATGCCGGCGCGCAAAACAAGTTCGTCGGGGATCTCGCGCAAAAACCTCGATGGGGGGTTGGCCTGCGTGCTGCCGAAAAGCGAGCGCTGCTGAGCGCAGACAATCGAGAGGTGCTCGCGCGCGCGGGTGATGGCCACGTAGGCCAAACGCCTCTCCTCCTCGACATTATCGTCGTCGCGAATAGCACTCGAGTGCGGGAAGATGAACTCCTCCATTCCGGCGATGAACACGACCGGGAACTCCAGTCCCTTGGCCGAGTGCACGGTCATGAGCGTGACAAGCGAATCGGAATCGCCCATTGTATCGAGATCGCTGCGAAGCGAGAGCCACTCCATGAGCGGAGCGAGCATATGCGATGCGGCGGAGCCGTCGCTGCCATCCTCGGACGTCGCTTCCACCTGCCCCACATCACCGCTTGACAGGGCATCGGTCGGGCCGCCTTCAGGGTCGGGGCCGAAGCCATCATCCTCATCGGAAGTGGTATGCGAATTCTCGAACTCGGAGACCACGCCGAAGAACTCCTTGATGTTCTCGACTCTGGCTGCATCCTCCGGCGTGCGTCTCTCCTCCAGCGCCCGGATGAGCCCGGACTGTTCGACTATCATCTCTACAACCTCGCGCATGGTGCCCCTGTAGGCCCTGACGGTTCGGATCATCGAATCGAACTGAGCGAGAGAGTTGCGCGCGCGCGACGACAGGGACTCGTCTGCTATCGAAGCCTGGAGGGCGTCCATGAACGTAAGACCCTCCGAGGCGGCACGCTGCTCTATCGCCTCAATGGTACCCTTGCCGATACCTCGCCTCGGCACGTTGACGACGCGTTTGGCGGCTATGTCGTCGGCAGGGTTGACCACAAGGTTAAGGTAGGCCATCACGTCGCGGATCTCGGCGCGATCGAAAAACCTTGTGCCACCGACGATCTGATAGGGGATCCCAGCACGCAGGAACATGTCCTCCAGCACGCGAGACTGTGCGTTGGTGCGGTAGAACACTGCGAAGTCGGAGTAGCTGCGCCCGCGCTGGACGCCCTTCTCTATCTCGGAGGCGATCCAGCGGCCCTCGTCGCGCTCGTTGCCGGCAAGGTAGAGGTCGATCTTGTCCCCGGCGGGGCCACTGGTGAACAGGCGCTTCTCCTTACGATGCCCATTGTGGGATATAACGGCGTTAGCGGCCTCGAGGATGTTACCGGTAGAGCGGTAGTTCTCCTCAAGTTTGATCACGTGGGCGTCGGGGTAATCCTCCTCGAAGCTCAGGATGTTGGTGATGTCGGCGCCGCGCCATGAATAGATCGATTGATCGTCATCGCCGACGACCATGATGTTTCGATTGCCCCCGGCGAGCATGTTGGCTATCTCGTATTGAGCGTGGTTGGTGTCCTGGTACTCGTCGACCGAGATGTAGCGGAATCGGTCTCGGTAGGCTTGCAAGATGTCGGGATTGTCACGCAGCAGCCTGTACCCGTTAACGAGCAGGTCGTCGAAGTCCATGGCGTTGGCGCGAACGAGTCTTTCCTGCAAGGTGGTATAGACACTGGAGACCACGGCGGGCATCGCCCAGAACGACGAGGGGGCGGACGCGGCGTAGTCAGACGCGCTGATGAGCTCGTTTTTAGCCTTAGAGATCATCGAACGCACAGCCTGGATGTTGTAGGCCTTGGGATTGATATCCAGATCGCGGTATATCTCCTTGACCAGGCGCTTGGAATCGTCGTCGTCGTAGATGGTGAAGTCCGGTGTAAACCCAAGTCTTTCGGCGTCGGCGCGCAGCATCCTGGAGCACAGAGAGTGGAAGGTCAACACCCACATCCCGCGGGTAGGCCCAAGGATCTCACGGATCCTAGAGCGCATCTCGGCCGCCGCTTTGTTGGTGAAGGTTATCGCCAGGATCGAATAGGATGGGATGCCCAAATCGGCGACCATGTGCGAGATGCGGTAGGTGAGCACGCGGGTCTTGCCCGACCCGGCGCCAGCGAGGATCAGGAGCGGCCCCTGGACCGTCTCTACCGCCTCGCGTTGAGCGGGGTTAAGTGAGACCCCGTCAAGGATCGATGCCATATCCTGGTTTCCACCCTCCATGAACAGAAGGGCCGACGGGACTAGCCGCGCCCGCCGGCTCGCGTTTGATTTTACGTTTAGGAGGATACGCCATCGACGGCGCGAGGTGGACACCATCGAGTATCCAGGTCGCAGCCGGCTACCTGTGGTAGGGTTCGCCGCGAATGATCTTGAAGGCCCTGTATACCTGCTCGAGAAGCACCACGCGTGCCAGGTTGTGGGGCATCGTGATCCTTCCCAGGGAAATGACCTCATCGGACTCGCGCTCCAGTGCGCCGTCCAACCCGGTTGGGCCGCCGATCACAAAGACAATCTCGTCGGCTTGGCCCAAGGTAAGCCTCTCAACACTCGACGCAAGATCCTCACTCGAGACCAGCTTGCCCGCAGGGTCGAGACACACCAGGTGCCTTCCTGGCCCCTTACTGGGCAGGTGCCTCGAAATGTCGGCAGCCTCCTGCTCGCGAGCCTTGGCCTCTCCCCCATACCTCGCGGGGTCGCGGTCGTCGAGCTCCACAACGGAGATTTGGCAGTACCGGCCGATGCGCTTGATGTACTCCGCGCAGGCGTCCCTCCAGAACCTCTCCTTGAGCTTTCCGACCGCGATGACCCGGATCCTCAACTATGGCACTTCCCTACTACATGTCGTCGGCAGCCAGGGTGACGGAAAGTGTTAGCTCCTGTGTGCCGCGCAGCACACCGATCTCGACGGTATCGCCTATCGAGCAGCCCCTTACTAGGATGATGAGCTCGGAGGAGGTAGTGATCTCCTCGCCATTGAAGCTCGTGATGACATCCCCGACCTGAAGGCCCGCCTCCTCGGCAGGGCTTCCGGAGACGACGCTGGAGACGTAGGCACCCGACTCTGCAGTGGTTCCGTAGTACTGACGAGTGGCGGCATCGACAGTGCCGAGCGTTACGCCGATGTATGGATGCGTTGCGTAGCCGTTCTCTATGATCTGGTTGGCGATGTCTATCGCATAATTGCTGGGGATAGCGAAACCGATTCCTGCGGAGGAGCCGCTAGTGGAGGAGATCATCGTGTTGATGCCTATGAGCTTGCCCTCCGAATTGACCAAGGCACCGCCTGAGTTGCCCGGGTTGATATCACAGTCGATCTGAATCATGTTGGCGTAGATCGCGGTGCCGCTCTCCAGCTCGAGACTCTGGTTGCGGTAGAGCGCGGCGACGATGCCCGTGGCGACCGACTTGGTGAGACCGAACGGGCTGCCAAGGGCCATGATCCATTCGCCAACCACGACGGAGTCGGAATCGGCGATCTCCATGGCGGTAAGACCGGTTTTGTCAACTTTGAGGACCGCGATATCGCTAGAGGAGTCGGAACCCACCAGCGTGGCCTCAGCGGTGGTGTCGTCATCGAAGTGAACGATGTACATCACGCCACCCTCGATGACGTGGTAGTTAGTGAGGATGTAGCCGTCCTCGGAGATGATCACGCCGGATCCTAGGGAGGTCGCCTCGAGGTCGGACTCGCTGTCGCTGCCGCTGGAGAGGTCGAAGATGTCACCCCATCCAGAGACCGTCTCGGTGTAGACGTCGATGCTGACCACCGAGGGTAGGCACTTTGCGGCGACCGCCTCAGCGAGCGTCACGTCGTCCCCAGTCGCCGTGATGTTTATGGTGCCGTTGGACGATCCACTGTCAGAGGAGGACTGGGAGGATCCACCGATCACACCCGTGAGCGTCAACGCCCCGAACACGATGGCGGCACCCACCACGACGCCTACGATGCCCCATACAAACGACCTGCCTCCGCGCTTGCCGGAGCCCTCGTGTTTGCCCGGGCCGCCGGGATGCTGTGCCTGCGGGATAGCTGCCTGCTGCGCGGTAGCTGCCTGCATATTATCCTGGGGATTTCCCGTCGCTTGGGGGCTTCCCGTCGCCTCCTGAAAGCCAGAGGTGTCGTATCCGGACGACTGCAACGTCTGTCCGGCCTGGTAGCCCACCTGCTGGTTCGTACCCTCATCTGTGTCTCGATTCTCCGAGACTCCGTATCCATCCTGAGTTGCGTTGTTTCCGAAATCGTCGCTCATCAACGACCACCCTCCCGTTGTCCTGGGAATCCACGGTTTTGTTTTGCATTGAGAGGGCACCTGACCCAGGATCGCCGACCCAGATCGCAGTGCTCGCAATGTGATTCATCTTAGACATATTAGTTGAAAGACTGCTGAAGCTAGGCGCAGCGCCTCTCGAAGCGTGCGATATAATCGCCGCATGAACGCCGAATGCGTCGGTCCACGGGGCCGGACGCGTCAATTTGTCCCGTCAGTGTTTGGCGGGGGAAGGGGGCGGGTGATGCCCGGCATAGAATCGAGACTCGGCAGGGACATGTTGGTTTTAGAGGGCGGGCTTGCCACCATACTCGACAGGTACGGGATGGGCGGTGAGGAATGTCCCGAGGTGCTAAACATCATCGAGCCTGACCTGGTGACTGAGATCCACCGACTGTTTAACTTAGCAGGGGCCACATGTGCCATAAGCAATACATTCGGGGCTAGCTCTCCCGTGCTGGATCGGGCGGGGCTTTCCGACAGGGTCTTCGACATCAACGCAGAGGGCGTAAGGCTCGCCCGCGCGGCGCACCCACAGCACGTCCTCGGCGACATCGGAAGCTGTGGAATCGATCCAACCGACGAAGAATCCGCTTCCCTCGCAAGAGAAGCGTACTCTGAGCAGGCGGCCGCCCTAGCCTCCGCGAACCCGGACGCCATCTACATAGAGGCGATGACCTCTCTTGCAGACGCACTGTGCGCGCTTGACGCTACGGTGCACTCCTGCGACCTCCCCGTGATAGTCAGTGTGACAGTGGCCCCAGACGGCGCCATGACTAGGTGCAGAACCCCGATAGAAGAGGCGGCTGCCGCATTGGAGGCGCACGGTGCAAGCGCCGTTGGCATATCCTGCTCGCTCGTGCCGGGCAGCATCGCCGCTGTGGCGGAGCGCCTCGCCCACTGCTGTGATCTCCCGCTACTCGCGAGCCCGGATGTCGGGATGGTATCGGTGACGGAAGACGGACAGATCAACTACTCGGGAACCACAGACGAGATGGAGTCCGCCGCCGTGATGCTGCGCAAACTGGGTTTTTCGATCATAGGATCGTGCTGCGGTTCAACGCCGGCGTTCACCGGTGCCATATACGCAGCCGTGGGCGAGATGGAAGCCATCGCGAGATGAGCCAGCAGGTCCTTGCGAGGATAGAATCTTTCTAGAAACTACTCCAAGAACGGGAAGGAGACACATTGGACAGGCATATCGGAACCAAGTGTGTTCAATCGGGATACGAGCCTGAAAACGGCCAGCCAAGACAGATCCCGGTGATCCAGTCCACCACATACCGCTACACAAGCTCCGATGAGATGGGTGCGCTGTTCAACCTCGAGGGCGATGGCTACTTCTACACCCGACTCGGCAACCCCACCAGCGACCACGTGGCCGCCAAGATCGCAGATCTGGAGGGTGGCTCTGGGGCGCTTCTTACCTGCTCGGGCATGTCCGCGATATTCCTATCGGTGTTCAATATCGTGGGTGCGGGCGACCACATAGTCTCTTCGTCCGCCATCTACGGGGGCAGCTACAACCTGTTCTCGGTGACCATGAAGCGTATGGGTGTGGACGTAACATTTATCCACCCGCACTGCTCCGACGCCGAACTCGAGGCGGCCTTTAGACCCAACACCAAAGTCGTCTTCGCCGAGTCGCTATGCAACCCCACACTGCTGGTACTCGACATCGAGAGGTTTGCTGAGGCCGCGCACGCTCACGGGGTCCCGCTGATCATAGACAACACCTTCCCTACCCCCATCAACTGCCGTCCCTTCGAGTGGGGGGCCGACATAGTGGTGCACTCCACCTCTAAGTACATGGACGGCCACGCTGCTGCGATGGGCGGAGCGATCGTGGACTCCGGCCGCTTCGACTGGATGGCCAACGCCGAGAGGTTTCCCGGCCTCACACAGCCAGACGACAGCTACCACGGCATCGTCTACGCAGAGAAATTCGGCAACGAGGGAGCCTACATCTACAAGGCCGTCGCGCAGCTCATGCGCGACCTCGGCACAGTCCCCTCGCCGCAAAATTCCTTCTACCTCAACCTCGGCTTGGAGTCGCTGCATCTCAGGATGGCGAGACACTGCGCCAACGGTCAGGCCGTGGCGGAGTTCCTCTCCAAACATCCCGGGGTGAAATGGGTGTCCTACTGTGGTCTCCCCGACGACCCAGAACACGAGCTCGGACAAAAATACCTCCCCAATGGCTCGTCGGGCGTCGTGAGCTTCGGTATAGAGGGCGGTAGGCAGGCTGCCACTGTGTTCATGGACTCGCTGGAGCTAGCGAGCATCGTGACGCATGTTGCGGATGCAAGGACGAGTTGCCTGCACCCGGCGAGCACCACGCACAGGCAAATGACCGACGAAGAGCTACTCGATGTAGGCGTCCTCCCCGAGATGATCAGGTTCTCCTGTGGACTGGAGGACACACAGGACATCATCGCCGACATCGATCAGGCTCTAAAGAGGGCATCCAGAGGATAGCTGCGTGGTGTCCTCACCAATACCTGAGAGCTTCTTAGTAAGAAGTCCCCGTCCCGGCAACCCGGGGCGGGGACTTCGCTTGTGGGCTATGAGGTGCTTATAAAGCTAGGCTGTAGTTCCCCCGCAACTGGATCCGCTGCCCGCACAGCAGGCATAGCAGTGGTTCCCAAACACTATCTCACGTCTGAGCGACTTATCCGGATCTTTTGCATAATCGAAGATCGTCTCGCCTGTTGCGCATGGTAGGTTCGCCGCCTGATTGAAATCGCAGTCGTAGATCTTGCCGTCGTAGCCGATCGAGATCTGGCTGCGGCACATCATCCCGACTAGGGTGGCCGGGTTGAAAGCGCCCTCCAGCTTGTGCATGTAATCCTCGAGTATCCCCCTGCTGGCTAGAAAGTTGCCGAACCTCCCCAAGGGGTTGTTGGTGATGGCGAACAGGTTGTTGAAAGTAACCCCATGCTCCTTGAAGAGCCTGCGCTTGTACTCGGCCTCGAGCGCCTCCTGGGAAGGCGGTAGGATGGCACCGGCTGGGTTGAAGACCAGATCCAGCTCCGGGCCGCCCTCTTTGCCGTATCCCAGCTTATTGAGCCTCTGAAGCATGGATATCACCTTGTCGTAAACCCCTTGTCCGCGCATCTTGTCGGTCTTGCCCTTGGCGTAGCTTGGGAGCGAGGCGACGATCGTGATTCCGAGATCGCGGTAGAGCTGCGGCAGATGAGCATATTCGGGCTCGTGGAGAATGATCAGGTTGGAGCGAACCATCACGGTCTTACCGGTGGCTGCGGCTTCTTTGATAAACCACTCGAAATTGGGGTTCATCTCGGGTGCGCCACCCGTGATGTCCATAATTTCGAATCCGTGGTCGATAAAGACCTTGAGACAGGTCTCCATGACTTCCCTTGCCATCACCTCATCGCGATCCGGGCCTGCTTCGATATGGCAGTGCTTGCAGGCCAGATTACACTTCCACCCCACGTTGACCTGCATCGTTGAGATGCGGTCATCTGTCACGGCATTGTCGGCATCGACCCTATCGACAAAGGGCTCGACCGTAGACATCGCCTGGAGGGCCTCCTCTGTAGGAGAAGCCATCTACATTGCCACTTTCTTGACGATGTTCTTCATCTGAACGCCATGGACTAGCGTTGCGCCTCCCCTGATGGCATTGGCAACATGGAAGGCCTCTGTCATCTCCCCTTCGCTAACATCCATCTCAAGGCAGGCGTTGGTGTACGAATCGATGCAGTACGGACACTGAACGGCGGCTGCGACGGCCAGTGCGATCAGGCTCTTCTCGCGCTTGGTGAGCTCACCATCCTCGAAGACCTTTCCGTAGTAGGCCATGTAAAGGTCCCACAGCTCTCCGGCCTCCTCGCCCATGGTCGCGAACTTTCCGAGATCCTCAGGGTTGTAGTAAGTCTCCATCTTCTCTCCTTCACCCTCATCGACCCTTGCAGATTAAACCAGTTGCAGCCTCGGATCTCGCACTTGCATGCATGATCATGAAAATGGCTGCAACTTAATATTATTAGACTATATCACATATTGTTATATGTCTTAGGGTATGCTGGGTGCGTCTCGATACAACCTGAAAAGGGACCGCCAATGACGGTCCCTCATGTGAATCTCTTGTTTTGGAAA
>CAYRYP010000013.1:15568-25347 GCA_964428485.1 uncultured Coriobacteriaceae bacterium | reverse complement strand
GTAGTGCCGATAACAGCGCTCAAACCATAAGGTATTTGCCTTAGTAAAGCGGGGTAGGCAGTTTGAGAGTTATCAAACCACCTGGAGCTCGTGTGGGCTACGGGTGAACGCGTCAAAGCCATCCGCGGTGACCGCGCCAAAGTCCTCGATACGTACGCCGCCGAGGCCAGGCACGTATATCCCAGGCTCAACGGTGACGACGTTGCCCGCCTCGAGCGGGCCCTCTGCCCTGGCGGAAAGCACCGGGTTCTCGTGGATGCTGATGCCCACGCCGTGGCCAAGCGAGTGGGTGAACCTGCCTTTGTAGCCAGCATCGGCGATGATGTTCTCGGCGAGCTCATGGACGTTTCGCGCAAAGACCCCGGCGCGGATCATCTCCTTGCACTCCTCATGTGCTCGAAGAACCGTGTCGTATATCCTCTTCAGCTCAGGCTCGGGCTCCGAGATCGCGATCGTCCTGGTCATGTCGGAACGATAATCACCCCAGGCCGCGCCGAAGTCGATGACAACCAAGTCACCTTTCTCCAGCCTCCTGTCGGAGGGGATCGCATGGGGCATCGCAGAGTTTGGTCCGCTGGCGACGATTGAGGAAAAAGCTAGACCCTGTGCGCCGTCCGCGCGCATTCGGTACTCCATCTCGTTGGCAACCTCGAGCTCGGTCATACCTGGGCAGATCCATCCCAGAAGATCGGCAAAAGCGCGGTCGGTGATCTCCTGGGCACGGCGCATGGCTTCGATCTCGGAGGCGTCCTTCACCGCTCTCAGCTCGATGATGGGGTCGTCTACGCCGACGATCTCATAGTCAAGACCAGCTTCGGATAGCTCGGATTCAAATTTGCGATACTCCCCTAGCTTGATCGAATTCTCCACTCCGATGCGGATGTGGCCGTCCAGCGCCAAGGCCAGCTCCCGCGCGGCGAAGGTGGCATGCGAGATTCTCTCGTCGCTTATCGAGATGTCCTCCGCAAAGGAGCCGGATTCCTTGCGCGATCTCATGGCCTCCGAGTACCTACCGTCGGTGTGGAGCAACGCGCTCTGGGCGGTCACGAGGACGAGATGGGCCTCCTCCTCGTCGAAGACCCCCTCGAAACCGGTGAGCCACCTGATGTTGGGAGTGTGCCTGCAGTACCAAGCGTCCAGTCCCAGCTGATCGAGCCGCGTGCGCAGGCTCGTAAGTCTCCGATTCATATACAACCGCCTCGCGTTCCCTGTTTGACGACGTTGTCTTCAAGGCGATTGTAGCGCGAGTGTGGACCAGCCTGGCGGTCATGGGCGATGCGCACCCTCAGTAGGTCGTGGTCTCAGCGGGTGTCGGTGATGTTGGCCACGAGCATCTCGATGGCATCCACATACCCCTTGCGCCCGAGACCCTTGATCTGACCGATGCACGCGGGCGCTATGACAGAGATCCTCCTGAAATCATCGCGGTTGGAGATGTCGCTCAGATGCACCTCTACAACGGGGATAGAGATCGACTCCACCGCATCGTGCAGAGCGTAGGAGTAGTGCGTGTAGGCCCCGGGGTTAAACACGATGCCGTCGTAGACCTTTCGTGCGTGCTGAATGCAGTCGATGAGGGCGCCCTCGTGGTTCGACTGGTAGAACGAGACACTGATGCTGGTGTTGATCCCGTACTCCGCCATGCGCAGCTCTATGCCGGTGAGGCTGTTCTTTATGTATTCGTTGATCTCCTCGAGGGTGTTCGACCCGTAGAACGTGGGGTTGCGCTCCCCCAGGAGATTGAGGTTCGGACCGTTGACGATGAGGATCGAAATCTTGTGCATGATCAGCTCCCGCTTCTCGAGTACCACTTCTCCAAATGCGCGCGCACCACCGCAGGGTCGAGGCTCTGGACAGACCAATCGCCGGCAGACCTGGCGAGCACGAAGCTGAGCGTCCGCCCGTCCGACTTTTTGTCGTGAACCATCCGATCCATGAGATCGTCCACCGGAAAGCTCCTGCCAAGCGGCTCGATGCCCAAGGCGCTCAGAAGGGAGTCCTGCGCCTCCTCGAACCCTGGCTCGGTACCGGAGATCTCGGTGGCAAGGCTCGCCGCAAAGCGCATCCCCTCGGCCACGGCAATACCGTGCAGTACCTTGGGAGACTCCGATACAGCCTCTATCGCATGAGCAAGGGTGTGCCCGTAGTTGAGGCACTTGCGCATCGACGACTCGTGCTCGTCTGCCACCACCACGCGCGCCTTGAAGGCTATCGTTTTGGCGATGGCCTCTCTGAGCTTATCGGGGTCATGGGATACGAGGCTCGGGGCGGCGTCGAAGAGCCATGTGGAGAAGTCGAGCGAGTCGATGATCGCCGACTTAGCCATCTCCCCAAAACCACATCTCCACTCTATCAAGGGGAGGCTCTCGAGAAGATCGATGTCGGCTGAGACATAGATGGGCTGCGCGAAGTTGCCCACGAGGTTCTTGATGCCCGCCACGTTGACGCCATTCTTACCCCCGACGGAGGAGTCCAGCATCGAGAGCAGTGTTGTGGGAACCTGCACGAAGGGGATGCCGCGCATGTAGGTGGAGGCGACGAACCCGGCGAGGTCGCCGGTCACGCCACCGCCGAGCGCCACGACGACCGAGTCGCGCGAGAAGCGGTATTCCGCGAGCGAGGCGTGGAGGGCCTCAACCTGCGACATCGACTTGGACGCCTCCCCCGCCTCAAACGCAAAGGTGGCCACAGCGAACCCCGCGTCCTCCAGGACATCGGAGACTGACTGCGCGTAGCGCGGAGCGACATTGGAGTCTGCGATCAGAGCCACGGATCTTATATCGGTGATCGATGCAAGATGCTCGCCGAGCTTGGCGTTGACGCCGCTTCCGACCCTTATGTCATAGCCACTGCCGCTCGGGAGCGTGAGTCTCACCACGCTGCTCCTCATAGAAGCCCCCTTTCTGAAAGCTCCGCGCCTAGCTCGGATGCAACCTGCGCAGGAGACTTGCCGGTGGTGTCAAACCTGAGATCAGCGACCTCGAGATACATTGGCATGCGCTGCTCTAGCAGCTCGGCCGGGTCGGACCCATTGGCCAGAAGCGGCCTGGAGTCGGGTGAGGAGATCCTCGAGACCGCCTCGGTAGGAGTCACCTCCAAAAACACCACAAAGCCCAACTGCCGAAGGAGCCGCCTAGCCTCCTCTGTGGTGACCACTCCCCCGCCGCAGCTTACGATCGCAGGATCGACGGTTCGCAGGTACTCGAGATATTCCACCTCCCGACGGCGGAAACCCTCCTCGCCCTCCTCGGCGAATATCTTCGGGATCGACTTGCCCGCCTGCCTCGAAATGCCGATGTCCATGTCGTAGGAGATCTTGCCGTACTTTCGGGCGATCTTCCTGGCGGTGGTGGACTTTCCGGAACCCATGAACCCCACGAGAAGGATATGCCCCGGACTTACCTGGGCCCCCGCCGTCTCGGCGGCCGCGGAAGGCGAGCTCATCTAATCCGCCTCCTGTAGGCGTCTATGGCGCCAAGGATGTCATCGACGCAGTCTTTGCCGAACTTGTCCTGGTAGGCAGTTGCGAGCACCAGAGCCACCTCGGCCTCAGCTACCACAGCGGCGGCCGGTACCGCGCACACGTCGGAGCGCTCCCTGGACGCCTCGGCCGGCTCAAGCGTATCGAGATCCACGGTTGCAAGAGGGCTGGTCAACGTGGGAATGGGCTTCATGCACGCCCTTATCAGCAGTGGTTCGCCGTTGGCCATGCCTCCCTCAAGGCCACCCGCGTTGTTGCTCTTTCTGAAGAATCCGCGCGCTGGGTCGTGAGCTATCGGGTCGTGGACGTTCCCTCCAGGCAGCTCCCCGGCCAAAAATCCCATCCCAAACTCCACGCCCTTGATAGCGGGAATCGAGAACAGCGCGGCGCCGAGACGAGAGGTGAGCCTGTCTGCTGTCCTGGAATAGCTCCCGATTCCAGGGACGAGCCCGGTGGCCGTAACCCGAAACCAGCCGCCGAGCGACTGCCCATCGGACCTAGCGGCGTCGATAACGTCCTTCATCGCCTCAGTAGTGAATGCGTCCGGGCACCTGGTCTCGGAGAGGTCGACCCTCGAGTTGTCGAACACGTATCCCCTGTCCGAGCCATATCCTTCCGGCAGGCAGACGTGCCCGATGCGCTCCACGTAGGAGCCGATCTCGACCCCCACCTCGCGCAGGAAGGCCTTGGCGACGGCTCCAGCGGCCACCCTGCACGCAGTCTCCCTAGCACTGGCACGCTCGAGAATGTCGCGGCAGTCATCCGTGCCGATCTTCATGGCCCCGACCAGATCAGCGTGCCCGGGCCTGGGAGTGCGCTCTAGAACTAGGTCCTCCGGTGCGTCCCCATCGACATCCATGCGACCGATCCAGTTCTCGTGGTCGCGGTTGGCGATCTCAAGCGCGACGGGGGTACCCAGCGTCTTCGAGAACCTCACGCCGGAGAGGATCTCGGCGTGATCGCGCTCGATAGACATCCTGCCACCTCGCCCGTATCCCATCTGACGCCTGGCCATCTCGGCATCGATATCCGCCGTGCATATGCGCACGCCCGCAGGAACGTCATAGACGATCGCGGCGAGCGCCTTTCCGTGCGACTCGCCAGCGCTCTCGTATCTCATGTGACCTCCATCTAAACAGTTGCTCGCAGGCTTTTGCAACACCCGCGGCAATGCCTCGATTATAGACTCTCAGGCAAGCTGGCACGCCTGGGTCAGGGCCACCACCAGACAGGGGACGGCAAGGCATGGCGCGAATGGGGCGCCCGGGCTGCGCGACGCGAGGCACCAGAGTGCGGCTGCGACACAGGAGAGGAGAAGAGCCGTCATCGAACCCATGCCGAGAAGGCAGCCCACACCCACGATCAGTCTCAGGTCCCCACCGCCTACGGGTGGAACCACAGAAGCGCCCTCGGATGTGCGCCGCCTGGAGAAGATGGAGGCTAGAAGGGAGCCCGAAAGAGCGAGCGCAGCCATCGCAATCGCCCCGATCAGTGTTCGCAGAAGACCCGGGGCGAGTGTTGGCGTTGTGGCAGGATCGCACGCGATGCACGAGATGCAGATGGAAAATGCCGCGCCACATGCCCACATCGAGCGAGCAAGAGGAGTCGGGATCCTGCGATACAGAATGTCGGTAGCGCTGGTTACACCCAGGCTTGCCGAGAACAGAGTCAGCGACAAACAAGCCATTGCCCAGTGCAGTGCTTCGACAAAAGCGCAAAGAGCGCATATGGCGGCCAAGCCGAGAGCGGAGACGTTGGCGACCGCAAGCATCCTAGCCAGACCGACACACCCGCGCGGGACAGCCGACCACCTTCCGTCGGGCGTTATCGGGGATGCTCCGGCGCCACCTGTCATCTCAATCCCCCGCTACGATGCCCTTCAGGGCACCCCTTACGGCATCGGAGTCGGGATCGAACTCAATCCAGTTTCCCGTGGCCCAGATCCATATCGTCAAAAGCGCCTGTTCCACCAGCATCGAGAGTCCATCGAGGGTGTCTGCGTCGGCAGCGTCGGCATCTCTTAGAAGTGCGGTCCTCCCCTGCGCGTAGACGGCATCCATGACTAGCTGGCCGGGCGCGAACGAGGCTCCCTCGAGAGGCGAGCCGTCACCTGGGTTCATCCCAACCGTGGTGGCGTTGACGATGACATTGCAGCTAGAGACCATCCCCATGGCCTCCGGGTAGCCTACCGTGCGTATCCTGGCGCCATCGCCTCCTAGAGAGGGTCTCTCCCAGCTCACGGGGTGCGCATCGGAGCCGAAACCCCAGCTTGCAAGCACCCCTCTCGCTGCGCATGCGTCCGCGCGGTCGAGCATCTCCGCGACCTTGGCTAACGCCGAGACGGGATCGCGCGACACCACGACGACATCCGCGCCCCGCATTATCGCCGACATGATCACCGACATCGCTGCACCGCCAGTTCCAAGGACCATAGCTCGAGCGCCCTCCAGCGCATAGCCAGATCTCTCGATGGCACGGCAGGCCCCCTCGCCATCGGTGGTGTCGCACAGGATAACCGTGCGGCAGGCAAACTCGTCGCATTCCTCCGAGAACGAGAGCGTGTTGGCTACCCCGACTATCTCGGAGGTCACGTTCGCTCTGTCGGCGAGGGACATCGCGAGGTGCTTGTAGGGCGTAGTGATGTTGAACCCGGCGACGACCTCAGATGGCGACGACGCACTCATGGCATCCATCCTGGCAGAGATCACAGCTGCCCTAGCGTCGTTGTCGGATGGAGCCGACACCCTACCGTAGATCCAGGGGATCCCGAGTGCCTCGTACACCGCGTTGTGGATCGTCGGCGAAAGTGAGTGCTCCACCGGATATCCGATCACCGCTGCGTTGAACCTCTCCACCTGCTCAGAAGAACCCATAGGACAACCTCCACGATTCAGCGTGGCCACACCTCCCCGTCAGGCGCCTGCCCGTGGGGATCTCTTTTCGAAGAGGTTAGCACACGCGCAAGGGTCTAAGGACGCACCCGACACGCGGTTTGGATCCGATTTGGAAAGCGTTTGGAACCTTCTCAGCAACGGTCGCTTCCCGGTAAAGGTCATCAACCATCGCCAGCAGCAGATCGATCGGTCTACTTCTCCTGCGGCTCGCGCGGGGTCGCGCCCAGGCCCTCCCAAGGTTCGAACGGGGTGGGATCGCCTCCCAAGAGAAATCTCTCGACACGGCGGAAGAACAGTGTGTGCGGGAGGTCTTTCTTGGCAAGGGGAAGCACCATGATCGCCTTCATGCCGCTAAGGTGCGAGCCGATCACGTCAGTCATTAGCTGGTCGCCTATACCCACCGACTCGCGGCGCTTAAATCCCATGCGTCGCCGCGCGATCACGTATGCGAGCGGAAAGGGCTTCATCGCCTTGTGGATGATCGGAAGTCCCAGCTCGCGCGCCTCCTCCATAACCGTCTCATGCCAGTTGTTGGAGACCAGACAGATGGACATCCCAGATTCGCGGGCGTTGTCCAGCCACCTGCGCACGTCGTCGGAGATCTCCTTGGTCTGACGAGACAGCAGCGTGTTGTCCATGTCCACGAGCATGCAGCGTATGCCCTCCGAGGCAAGTGCTTCCACGTCTATGTCCACAACGGAGGACCTGATGGCGTCTGGTTTAAGCAGCGACATCTCGGCCCTACCCTTGCTGCGCCGCGAGGAAGGAGTCGTAATCCTCGAAGAACGAGTGGGTGCCGTCGGTGCCCAACGCGACGTAGTAGAGGTAGTTAGTGTCGTCGGGGTTGGCGGCGGCGACTATCGTGTCTATTCCCGGAGAGGAGATGGGTCCTGGGGGCAGCCCGTCGTTCTGATAGGTGTTGTAGGGGCTGTCGACCTCGAGATCGCTGTAGGTGACCGAGTCGCCGGTGTACGAGTCGCCCAGAGCGTAGACGACGGTGGCATCGATCTGCAGCCTCATCGGAATAGCGAGACGGTTGTAGATGACGGATGCGACGGTGGCCATCTCGGATTGCACCTGCGTCTCCCCCTCGATCATCGACGCAATGGTCACAAGCTCGGACAATGTGAGCTCATTGCCCGCCGCAGTGACGACGATATCGGTGGCAGACGACGTGGAGATTCCGACGGCGCTCAACTCCTTCTCGAACTGGTCGAGCATCATCCTGATAACGTCATCGGCGGTGGCGCCGTCTAAGACATCGTAGGTCTTGGGAAACAGATATCCCTCGAGCGAGTTGTCGTAGGCGCCCTCGAGGAACGGGTAGTCCGAGGCGTAGGTGTCGGCCGATCCGGCCAGCTCCAGAAACTCGGACTGCGATATGTCGAGCGTTGTCTCGACGATCTCGGCGATCTCGTCTATACGCAATCCCTCGGGAATCGTGAGCTTGGTGCCATAGAACGCGGGTCCTGCCACGAGGGTCTCGACGAGCTCGTTGGCGTCCATCACTGTCACCAGCTCGTAGGTTCCGGGCTTGAGACTCGTACTGGCGTCGTAGGACGCCACAGCTTTTAGGAACGCCTTCTGGTCGATGGCGACGTTGGCGTCGTAGAGGATGTCGGCGATCTCCTGCGTGGAGGCGCCTTCGGGGATGGTGACCTCCACGGCAACCCCCGCCTCGACGTTGCGCTTCTCCGCTGGAATGCTGCTGCCGAACACGGAGGTCGCGAGCCACCACACTAGTAGCACGACCGCAGCCACGACCACCACGATCGCGATGATCCTGGGAAGAAGGCGTTTTTTCGGTCTCACCGCGGAGGTGTCGTACATGGAGAAGCGTCTGGTGGCCGCCTTGTGAACCGACTTCGCCCGAAGCTGCTGTATGGGCGTACGGTTCCTCGCGTAGTAGGCCTGTTCCTTCTTGGGTCTTCTGGAGGATCTCTTGTTGTTGGAGGAGTGCCTGCTGTGCTTGCTGGTGTAACGGCGGCTCATCGTTCTCCTATATCGGCTCGACGGTTTGCATCCAAATAGGCCTGAAGGAAGATAGAGGCCGCCACCATGTCGAGTTTGCCCCGCATGTCGCGCTCACTCATACCTTCCTCCCTCATTATTCTCTTGGCCTCGGCAGACGACAGCCTCTCGTCCTGAAACTCCACTGGAATTCCAGTCATGCGAGAGATCTCCCCGGCGCGCTCTCGCACCCACCCGGCATGCTCGTTCTCGCAGCCGTCGAGGGAAATGGGGATCCCGACCACAAGAAGGTCAGGCTCGTAGTCCTCTATCAACATGCGAAACGGCCTCGAGTTGGAGAACACCTCCTGGGCAGGCATGACCTTCACCGGACTCGCGACGGAGGCGCCGGCATCGCTTGCCGCAATACCCACGCGCTTCCTGCCTATGTCGAGTGCGATGATCCTCAAGCTCAAACCACCATATCGGGTCGGAAACTGGCCCTTGGGAAAGTCGTCTTAGAGAAGCGTTGGCAGGGCGTCTGCGATCTGGGCCACGCCCGCGGCGTTCTTGCCCCCGGCCTGCGCCATCCTAGGCTTTCCGCCGCCCTTGCCGTCGACCAGCGGGGCGATACCCTGGATGACCCTCTTGGCATCAAATCCGGCCTCAACCGCAGCGTCATTGCCTGCAGCGAGAAGGCTCGCCGCGCTGTCGGTGGTCGACGCGCACACGAGCGCGAGCGCGCCCTTGGCGGATGCCTTCTCTAAATCCCAGAACGACTTGAGCTGGTTCATGTTCGCGCCATCGAGGATCACGTACTCGACGGGGTAGGCCGCATCGAGCTTGCTGCGGGAGACGACCATATCGCTTAGGGCCGATCCGGACGAACCTGCCTTGGCGGCCTGCTTGGCCTTGCGCTCGAGATCGACAATCTTGGCGACATTGGCGGCGGCGCGCTCGGCCACCTGCATCGGGGCGACCCTCATCGATGTCGCAGCCTGGTCGAGCACGAAGAGGCGTTCATTGACGTAGCGGATCGCGTCGTAGCTGGTGACGGCCTCGATCCTGCGGGTGTTAGATCCGATGGACGACTCGGAGACGATCTTGAGGAAGCCTATCTCCGAGGTGTTCGACACATGAGTGCCACCGCAGAGCTCCTTGGAGAACTCACCGCACTCGATCACCCTGACCTCCTCGCCGTACTTCTCGCCAAAGAGCGCGGTAACGCCGGCGGATCGGGCCTCATCGAGCGAGGTCTCGTAGTAGGTGACCGGATGGTCCTCCATGATCCTGTCGTTGACGATCTGCTCTACCTCGGACAGCTGCTCTGGGGTCATCCCCTCGAAGTGCGTGAAGTCGAACCTGAGCCTGTCGGGCGCTACGAGCGAGCCTGCCTGCTTCACATGATCGCCGAGCACCTTGCGAAGCGCGTAGTGCAGGATGTGGGTGGCGGT
>CAYRYP010000013.1:1937-15468 GCA_964428485.1 uncultured Coriobacteriaceae bacterium | reverse complement strand
TCACATGATCGCCGAGCACCTTGCGAAGCGCGTAGTGCAGGATGTGGGTGGCGGTATGGTTGCGACGAATCCTCTCACGCCTCAAGACATCGATGGAGACCTGCACCTCGTCACCTACCTGCAAAACGCCGCTGTCCAGCCTGCCCTTATGGCTGACCATGCCCGATTCGGGATCAGTGCAGTCGAGCACCTCGAAAGTGGCCTCGCCTGAGACGATGGTTCCGATGTCACCCACCTGGCCGCCCTTCTCCGCGTAGAAGGGCGTGGCGTCAAGAAAGATCTCAACATCGTCGGCAGGACCCGACACGGATGAGACCGACTCGCCACCCGATACTATGGCTATGATCTTCGAGGTCCTGGAGTTCTCCTCGTAACCGGTGAACTCGGTTTTGCCCACCTGCTTAGCAAGCTCGGAGTAGACACCGCCGTACATCCCCCACGCGTCGTCCTTGACGTGGCTGCGGGCGCGCTCACGCTGCTCCTCCATGAGAACAGAGAACCTGTCGTGGTCGACATCGACGCCACGCTCGGCGCAGATCTCGTCGGTCATCTCAATCGGAAAGCCGTAGGTGTCGTGAAGGGTAAAGGCGACGTCACCGGAGAGTACGTTGCCATCTAGCGAGTCGAGAGCATCGTCGAGATAGGACTGCCCGTGCACGAGCGTCTGACGGAACCTCTCCTCCTCCGCCGCGGCGATGCGCCTGATGAGATCGAGGTTCTCCATGACCTCCGGGTAGGCGTGACCCATCATGTTGGCGACCTCGTCGACGGTCCTGACAAGGAATGCGCCATCGATGCCGAGAAGGTGACCGTAGCGTACGGCCCTGCGCAAAAGCCTGCGCAGGACGTAACCTCTACCCTCGTTGGAGGGGAGGATGCCGTCGGCGATCATAAAGGTGAGGGCACGGCTGTGGTCGGCGATGATGCGCATCGCCATGTCGTCGCGGCCATCGTGTCCGTACTCCTTGCCGGAGAGCTCCATGCACAGCTCTATGAGTGACCAGAGGATATCGGACTCGTAGTTGGTCTGCTTGCCCTGGGTAAGGGCGGCAACGCGCTCGAGGCCCATACCGGTGTCGATGTTCTTCTTGGGCAGAGGCACCAGCGTGCCGTCTTCCTGTCTGTCGTACTGGGTGAACACGCAGTTCCAGTACTCGATGTAGCGGTCGCAGTCGCATCCTGGCGCACAGTCATCCCTGCCGCAGCCGAATTCGGGACCCTGGTCGTAGTAGAGCTCGGAGCAGGGTCCGCAGGGGCCGGTGGGACCGGCGGTCCAGAAGTTGTCGTCGGCGCCGAGTCTGACGATCCTGTCTTCGGCGACCCCAAGGTCACGCCAGATTCCGGCGGTCTCCTCGTCCTCCTCGAAGATAGAGAAGTAGAGGCGCTCCATCGGAAAGCCAAGCACCTCGGTAGAGAACTCGAGTGCCCATGCACACATCTCGTTCTTGAAGTACTTGCCGAAGGAAAAGTTGCCGAGCATCTCGAAGAACGAGAGATGTCTTCCGGTGATGTCGATGTTGTCGATGTCGGAGGTCCTCAGGCACTTCTGACACGTGGTGGTGCCGATGTAGGCGTCGTCGAGATGCTTCTGCTGGAGAAAGTAGGGCTTGAACTGAACCATCCCGGCGGAGGTGAGCAGCATGGACGGATCATCTGGAATCAGCGAGGACGAGGGCATGCGCTTGCAGCCCTTCTCCTCGAAGAACGCAAGGTACTTCTCTCGGATCTCGGAACTCTTCACGGACAAACACCACTCTCTTCGATTATCCCACGTGCCGCGGCGGTGTCGGGCTGCAGCAGTGCTGGAACTGCCTCTGGTGAAAGCGCACGGAATCCACCCGCGCAACTAGTTGATTTTACGGCAAAAGGGGCGTTGAGGGCTGCACGATGCGGTCTGTTGGCTGACATTCGGGTGTTACTGCCTGGCATCCGCGTCATCAGCGTCCCCGGCCTGCTCCGAGACCCTCTCGGAGACTGGGCGCGCGAGATCGTGGAACAGGGTAAAGAGGTTTTGCCTAGGCATATCCTCGATCTTGTTGACTTCACTCTCGTTTCGCTCAACCATACGAAACAGCGTCTCCTCGTCGAGGAAGTTGTCCGTGGCGTCGGCCACCGGATCGATGGTCTCCTTGGGCGCCCCGTCGAAGAGAGCACCGTCTTTGGAGACAAGTTGGCGTCCGGTTATGGCCTCGAAGAAGTACACGAAGATGCACTTGGCGATCGCGACGATCGGGATCGCGATCACCATGCCGGTAATGCCGCCGATGGCGCTGCCGCCGATGATGGCGAGCATCGAGATCCCGGGGTGGAGGTTTACGGTGGACGACATGATCTTCGGCGAGATGAACGTGCTCACCGTCCACGGCACCAGGATCGATACGGCCACGGAGCCGACGAGAGCGATCGGACCGGAGAACACCGCGAGAATGGCTATCACGACGGTGGAGATAACCGGCCCCAGATAGGGAATGATCGAAAGAATGCCTGAGAGCATCCCAAGCACCCCGGAGAACGGCAGGCCAAACGCCCAGTACCCGATCCCGGAGACCACGGCGGTGATGAGCGCGCCTATCAGCGTGCCCTTTATGTAGCCGCCTATCACGCGCGAGAAGATTGTGGAGAACAGGATCATGTACCACTCGCTCGTACGCCCGGCCACGGCGTGAGCCTCCTTGGTCATCTTGTCGTAGTCGACAAGAATCCAGAAGGCCACCAGAAACGAGGTGAAGCCGACGAACAGCACGTTGGCGATCGACATGCTAGCGGAGAACACCCCGGAGACGAGGTTGTGCTCCAACGTCTGAGTGATGGAGTTGATCGCGTCGCTAGCCTGACTGTCCCAGCTGGAGATGATGGGGTTTGAGGCAAGCGCCGGATTGTCCTCGAGCACACCCCTCCACCATTGTTGTATCTGCGTGACGTAGCCGGGTATCGCCTGGAGTAGCTGGGCCCCCTGATCAATGATCGGGGGAAAGAGGCTGACTATCGCGGCGACTATGGCCGCGAGCAGGAGCAATATGAAGACCGCTGTAGACAGGGCCCGTGGAACTCCCTTGCCCTGCAGCCATTTCACCGGAGTCTTGAGGATGAAGACTATGAGAGCGGCGATAATGATCGCCCAGATCGCCGTGAGTACGGAGCTGAGCACGAATCCTATGGCGATTATGAGGATGCAGAAACCGATGAGCATCCAGACCATCTTGAAGTTGTGGTCCAGCGATTTGCTCGAGGCGTCCATCGGGTTTTCGTCGTGACCCAGTGTCTTGTTGCGCTTAATCTTCATGGGATGACCGACCCCCGCCCGGTTCCTATTCGCTTGCCGGTTCCCATGCGTCCGCTCCGGCTCTCAGCGGATCTCGTCGGAGATGTCCGGAAAGGTGAAGTAGTCCAACTCATCGAGTCGGAAAGCATCCGCCTCTTCGTTTGACGAGGAGGTATCAGCCGTATCCACATCTTCCTCGGGCTTCCCTGAGACGCTCTGCACCCAATCGCGCACCGCCTCGACGGACTCTGTACTGGCCTGCACCTCGTTCGAGTCGGCCTCGGGGGTTCCGAGCGAGTTGACCCTGGCCTCGGAGAGGGTGTCGGCAACATGCTTGCCGCTGACCTTCTTACCAAAGGAGGAGCGGAGCTTAGCGGCAGCCCCATTGAAGATCTTGGAGGGGACACTAGTTGCGTTGGAGATCTTCTTGACCGCGCTGTTGGCGGTGCCGGTCATGTCGGATGCGTCACTCAGGATCTTGTCGATCTGCATGAGTTCCAGGTTAACCGTGTCCACCGTGAGCTGGACCCTCTCGATCAGAGGGTCGATCCTGGCTATCGCCGGCTCGAGCGAGCTGGTGATCTGCTCGACGTGGGCAAGCGTGGGTTCGATCCTCTCCTTGAGGTCGGCGACAGTGCTGCGCGTCTTCCTAATCGTGAGGGCGAGCTCGATGAACACCCACACCAGAAAAGCCGCCGCCGCAACAGCAACCCACATCAACACGAGAACGACGATATCCCACATGACGGTCACTTCCTAAGTCTCAGAACCGACGCCTTCCTAGATGGTCCAGGAAGGCGCGACGATTCTCAACATTCACCTCTCACATTATGCCATCTCACCGGGCGATCATGCTTGGAATCGAGCACGATGGAGTCGCCCGAACAGACGGGTGCTCCTGGCTCATTCCGCCTTCTCGACCTCGGTGACATAGTTGTTCTTGATGTCGCCCACGAGCGACTGCAGCGCATCAATCACGTGCGGGCGAATATCGCCGCCGACGAGCACGTACATGATGTCGTCCCCGACCTCGAGCTCCCCCTCGTTGAGCCAGGCGCGGACATACTCAATCCCAGGCATCTCGAGGGTCTTGGCGATGGCGGCGTCGACGCCGGCGGCATCGTAGGAGAACGACATCCCCGTGACGAGTGCGCCGTCCTCGGCGTTACCGCGGGCAACGGCCTTGGGGATCTCGCGGACGATCCCGTTGTGGGTCAGGTACATCCCGACTCTGGGAGCCGAAGGGTCCGCCTTGGCCTCTGCGAGCCACTGATCCATGGAGGGTGATTGTTTCTTCATTGTCTCGCCTTTCTCGCTATATCGCCTTCCCCGGGCGTTACACGGGAAGACGCCCTGGGCCGTGCATAGAAATGATCCTACGATCCTACAGCAAACTGCCGTCGCGATCGCGGGACACGGCCTGCGTTCGGTAGGACTCCCATCCTCTCTCCCCCGGGTGGTAGAAGGCGCCCTTGTTCAAGCCGTCTGGGAGATACTGCTGCTCGACCCATCCCGCAGGGTCGTCATGGGGGTAGTCGTATGTGCCGTATTTGTCAGAACCCGGGCGATGCCTGTCGCGCAGGTGGTTGGGCACTCCCCTGGCCGGCCCCTTCCTGACTTCCTCGAGTGCCGCGTAGATTGCGTTGACCGCAGAGTTGGACTTGGGAGCGAGCGCCATGTAAATAGCGGCCTGGGCAAGGTTGATCTGGCATTCAGGGTACCCTATCGACTCCGCCGCCTTAAACGCGGCCGCGGCGACACATATGGCGTTGGGATCGGCGTTGCCCACATCCTCGCTCGCCAGGATGAAGATCCTTCGGGCGATGAACTTCGGGTCCTCCCCAGCGTCGACCATCCTTGCAAGCCAGTAGACGGCGGCGTCCGGGTCTCCCCCACGCATCGACTTTATGAACGCCGAGATCACGTCGTAGTGCTCGTCGCCGTTCTTGTCGTAGCGCAACGCGGTGCGCGGCGAGGCTTCGGATACCACCGACGTAGTGATGATCGGGAGGTCCGGAACGCCGTCCATGGCGGGATCGAGCTCGATCTCCTCGAGTTCCTCTTCCGTGAGATCGCCGGCCGTGGTGGCGATCTCGGTAGCGAGATCGAGTGTGGTTAGGGCCGCGCGGGCGTCTCCACCGGCGTTTCTGGCCGTCATCTCGAGCGCAGGTGTTGTCATGGCGAAACGTCCGCCCAGCCCGCGGCTGTCTGTGAGGGCACGCGATACCACGCTCTCGAGTTCGTCTTGCGTAAGCGGCCTTAACTCCACCACGCGCGATCTGGAGAGCAGCGCGGAGTTCACCTCGAAGTAGGGGTTCTCGGTTGTGGCCCCGATGAGAATAACCGTCCTGTCCTCCACCGCATGGAGGAGTGCGTCCTGCTGAGATCTCGAGAAACGGTGGATCTCGTCCACGAAGAGAATCGTCTTTCGGCCGTAGAGCTCGAGTCCCTTGCGAGCCTGCTCGATCACCCTCCTCAGATCCGCGACACCACCGCTAACTGCAGAGACCTCGGTGAAGGTAGCTCTCGTCTCGTTGGCTATGATCCTGGCGATGGTGGTCTTTCCTGTGCCGGCTGGGCCGTAGAGAACGATGGGAACTAGAGAATCGTCCTCAATGGCCTGCCTGAGCCACGTGCCCTCGCCGATCACCTCGTCCTGGCCAATCACCTCGTCTAGGGTGCGGGGGCGCATCCTCACCGGGAGCGGCCCTTCGATTGACGGGCCTGCCTGTACCTGCGAGGAGGAGAAAAGCGACTCTGTTGCCATATGGCTCTCCTAATCAGATTTCACATCTCGATCGCACTATGTTAGCGCCAACATAAAAACCCGGACGAAGAATCGCCCGGGTCGATACCCCATTCCCGCCCGGAAGGATGAACCCACCTTCACCAGGTGGGTACCCTGACCGCAGGTTCCAGCTTCCCCAAACTAGGGAGGATACCTGTCCCCGTACGATACTCCGGGTTCCCTTCTCATACATGTCGGTCCATCAATGAGCCGGTCACGAGAATGAGGCTGATAGTATTATCAGGCACCCATGGGCACAGTAAAAGTCTTGACTTTGCCATCCTAGAGCATGGACAATGAAATCCCTTGGGCTGTTTCGCCCCTATCCCCGCCAAAGTACCTGTGACAGGTCAGATCTCAACCTCGCGGTAGTCCATACCATAAGTATCGCGAAGGTGGTCGAAAAACTCGCTGCAATTCATCGTCGGAACCAGATCATTCTCGAAATCATCGGCGTTTCTGGTGATCACGGCATCTGCCCGGATGGACAAGGCCGACTCGAACATCAGGGCATCCTCTGGATCGCCCCACGAGGATGCAAGCATTCGGTCAACCTCCCCTCCGCCTACCGCAAACACCTCCACGAAGGTCCGAAGCCCCCGCAGGCGCTTCACGACATCGGCAACGAGCGCATCTTTCCCACCGTCGGAGAGAATGTAGACGAGATCGGTCACCTGCGACGAGGTCATCCACAACTCCAACTCGCCCATGCGCCCGAGTATCATCAGCAGTCGGGATTCGCTGTAGAAGGGTTCTCTTGCGTTCAGGAAATCCACGAAAACGTTGGTGTCCACCAGAAGCCTTGCCCGCGCCATCTCATACCAGCCCACGGTCGGACAGGCGAGACATTCGAATCTCCGCCTTGCTCATCGTATCGAACCTGGTTTGCCTGGGAGCAGAAAGTGCGTCTACGAAATCCGCAGCGCGCTCACAACTCGCTCCAGAGTCGAACGGCTTGGAGTCCATGAGAAAATCCGCGTTGCCGTCTTGGATGATCCTGTCGTAAAGCATGTTGATGCATTGAGAGGCTGTGAGGCCGCTTCTCTTGAGGATTCGCCCCCCGTGAGCCTTCTTCTCGGCGTCCATGCGCGCCGTCACCATGGACTCGTTCATCTTGGGTTCCCTTCGTACAACGTTTTGCGTACAACATATTCTAGCAGACATGCTCGCTGGTCGCACCGCACGCAGTGCTGACGCGTAACGATGCTGGGGCGCGAAAAGAACGAGGCCGGTTCCACGAACGCGGACCCGACCCCGATGGCAGTCTGTGACGCTGATGGATGAAGCTACCTAAGAGAGATGTTGGCCTCCTTGAGCTGCCTTGCGGAGACCTCGCCGGGAGCACCCGTCATCGGGTCGGCGCCGCTGGAGGTCTTGGGGAATGCGATGACATCGCGGATCGAGCTGTAGCCCCCGATTAGCATTGCAATCCGATCAAGGCCGAGCGCAATCCCACCGTGCGGCGGCGCGCCGAACGACAGGGCCTCCATCAAAAAGCCGAACTGCTCCTCAGCCTGCTCCTCGGTGAACCCGAGCGTGCGCAGGACCCTCATCTGGAGCTCGGGGGTGTGGATACGCATCGTTCCGCCACCGACCTCGAACCCGTCCATCACCAGGTCGTAGGAGTAGCTGCCGCACGCCAGCGGATCGCTCTCGATCTTGTCGAGATCCTCGTCGAGAATCCTAGTGAAGGGATGGTGGTTGGCGTTGTAGCGCCCCTCGTCCTCATCGTAGATAAACATCGGGAAGCTAGTAACCCAGAGCAGCGCGTGGCCGTTCCTCTCGATCCCGAGAAGATCGGCGGTATGGAGGCGCAGGGCGCTGAGAACCGCGCTGGCCACCTCGAATGAGTCGGCCGCAAACAGGACGAGGTCGCCGGGCTCGACCCCCATAGCCTGCTTGATAGCCGCGTGGACCTCGTCTCCCAAAAACTTGATAATCGGCGACTTCTCGTCGCCTGCAGAGGTATAGGCGATCCAAGCCATGCCCTTCGCGCCATTGTCGGCGGCGACGTTTCCGAGCTTGTCGATCTCACCGCGAGACCAGTCCCCAGCTCCCTTAACGTTGATAGCCTTGACGACACCACCCTTATCGAGCGCACCGGTGAACACCTTGAACCCGCATCCCGCGACCACATTGGAGAGGTCCACAAGTTCCATGCCGAAGCGCACGTCGGGCCTGTCACAGCCAAAGCGGTCCATGGCCTCGCGCCAGCTGATCCTGGGCAGCGGGAACTCGTGCTCGATCCCAGCGGTCTCGAGAACCTCAGACATCACGTCCTCCATCATCTGCATGATGTCGTCCTGGGTCACGAAGCTCATCTCGATATCGAGCTGGGTGAACTCGGGTTGGCGGTCGGCGCGGAGATCCTCGTCGCGGAAGCATCTGGCAATCTGGTAGTAGCGCTCGATCCCGCCCACCATAAGCAGCTGTTTGAACAGCTGCGGCGACTGCGGCAGCGCGTAGAACCTGCCAGGGTTGAGTCTCGAGGGCACTATGAAGTCGCGCGCGCCCTCGGGGGTGGACTTGCCCAGTATCGGGGTCTCGACCTCGATAAACCCTCTCTTCGTGAGCGCCACGCGCATCGCGGTGGTGATAGTGGAGCGCATCCTGAGCGCGGAGAGCACCTCGGGCCTGCGTATGTCGAGGTAGCGCCAGCGCAGTCTCGTTAGCTCATCGGTGTCGATGCCGTCCTCGATCAGAAACGGCGGGGTCTTGGACTCAGAGAGAACCTCCATGGCGTGAGCCTCGACCTCGATCTGACCGGTCGCCAGCGACTCGTTCTCGGTGTCGTCCGGCCTGTGCCTGACCTTGCCGGTGATCATGACGGTCCATTCGGGCCTGACCTTCTCGGCCAGCGCGAACGCCTCCCCGGAGTACCCAGGGTCGAAGGTGCACTGGGTGTAGCCGTCCCTGTCGCGCAGGTCGATGAATATCAGCCCGCCGTGGTCGCGCCTGCGGGCGACCCATCCGGTAAGCCTAACCTCCTGGTCGATATCGTCGGGCGTGAGCTCGCCGCAGCTGTGAGTGTGCATGGAGTATCTGGAGTTCTCTGACATCCTTCAACGTCTCCTATCAATCTGCCGTCCGCAAGCGGGGCGACCCGGTCTCCCGGGACGCCCCGCGCTGGTCTCATCTAGAAACTGAACGCAACATTCGATTATTCCACACGCCGGCGCGTTCCCGACCCTTGACGGCCCTGTTTTCGAGCCACGGGGCCTCAGCCGACGTGAGAAGCGTGCATCGTCACACCTCAAGCTCCGCTGCTATCGTGGACGCAATTTCGCCCAAGGCCACCTTACGCTCCTCGTGACTGTCCATGGAGCGGATTGTGCCACATCCCTCGGAGAGCTCGTCGGGTCCAAGTACCACGGTGTATGCGCTGCCTAGCCTGTTGGCCTGCTTGAACTGCGACTTGAGGGAGCGCCCCTGGTGGTCCATCTCCGCCGCGACCCCGATGTCGCGAAGCTGCGACACCAGCCTAAACGCCTCGGCATCGCAGCTCGAATCGACCCTGGCCACGTACACAGGGTTTGCGGGGGCTCGTCCGATCTTGGCACCTGCGGCCTGAAGAGCGAGGTAGGTGCGCTCGAAACCGAGGGCAAAGCCGATGCCGGGAGTGGGCTTTCCGCCCATGACCTCGACGAGCTTGTCGTATCGACCCCCGCCCCCGATCGCATTTTGCGAGCCGAGGCCGTAATCCGCCTGTACCTCGAAAACCGTGCGGGTGTAGTAGTCCAACCCGCGCACCAGCCTCGGATCCTCCTCGTAGACCACGCCGGCCATGTCCAGATAGCACTTTACCTTGTCATAGTGGTCGCGGCAGTCGTCGCAGAGGCTCTCCGAGATCTTCGGCGCGCCATCCATGACCTTTGCGCACCCCTCCTTCTTGCAATCGAAGGCCCTCAGCGGGTTGGTCTGCGCACGTCTCCTGCAGTCATCGCACAGCCCGTCGGCGTGATCTAGGATGTAGTCCCGGATGGTCTGCCTGTATGCGGGTCTGCACTCGTCATCTCCCATGGAGTTGAGTAGCACCCTCATCGATTCGCGCGGCACTCCCACCGCCTCGTAGAACCTGAGAAGCATGATTATCATCTCGGCGTCGGAGGAGGGATCCTCGGCGCCTATGCACTCGGCGCCGATCTGATGGAACTGCCTTAGCCTGCCCTTCTGCTGGCGTTCGCAGCGAAACATCTGCCCCATGTACATGAGCTTCTGCACCGGACCTCCGGTTGGCACCAGGTTGTGCTCCACCACGCACCTGACCACTCCCGCGGTACCCTCCGGACGCAGTGCGAGGTTCTGGTCGTGGTCGAGGGGCTCGCCCGACGCCACCTTGTCGAACGCGTTCTTGGACAGGGTGTGGAACATCTCCTTGTCGACCACGTCGGTGGCCTCCCCCATCCCCCTAGCAAAGACCTCCAGGTGCTCGAATATCGGGGTCTCCACCATGGTGTATCCGTAAAGAGAGAAGATCTCCTTGGCTATTGCCTGCATGGCCTCCCATGCTAGGATGTCGCCCCCCAGTAGGTCCTCGGTTCCCCTAGGTGCCTTGAACGCCATCTCCTGCGCCCTCCTTGCCGAAACTACAAACTTCAAGACTCTGCAAAACCAGCCGTTTGCCTAGGAAACTATAGCAGACGTCTATCGGCGGATTCCGCCTCCTCATCACCCTCCGCTGCCAGTGGGACTGTTGGTTCCCGATCTGTCACGGGAGCGTCGCGCATCGTCGCGATCAGCTGCACGCGCACCGGTCGTGGCGCGATTCGACCTCGCAGACCTGAGCGTTGCAACCAGGGCCGCTATCCCTGCGCCAACGCATATCAGCGCAATGGCTATGGGCCACACCACATCGCCCGTGGTGGGCAGGCCTGTGTTCTTCTTGCCGCCCGTAGTCGAGATCTGTTGCTCGACGAGCTCCTGGTTGTGAACCGTCTCGTTGGAACTCACCGGGCCACCCGGCAGCGAGGGAGAGTCCACCTGCGCGACGTTGACGATCTCGCGCGTGCCTGGCTCGTCCATCTCGTCAACCGTCACCGCAAACACCATGCTGACCCCCATCCCAGGATCGAGCGTCGCGATATCGACGCGAATCTCGCCGTCCTCGACCCCGGACACCACCTGCGAGCTGTACGCGGTATAGGACTCGGAACTCGCAACAGGGTCGACATTCAAGAGTTCGTCGGTCTTGAGAACGGAGGTTTGCACCCCGCTCTCGTAGGAGGTCGCCTCATCGGCTTCCGCGATCGGGAATATGCCCTCCGCGAAGTCGGACATGTCGCCATCCACCGGGTAATCGACGCTGCCTATCCAGTGCGATACGGAGTCCTCGACAAGAGTAGTGCCCTCGGGGATGGGGTCGCTGATCACGATGTTCCCGATAGCAGCGTTGGACCCATTTGCCACGGTGATCGTGTAGAAGATGGTGTCCCCGGTCTCAACTTCGCTTCCGCTAGGTGGATCGGAGGACTTCCATATGTACAGCACCGGGTCGTCAACCGGATGCTTCACCAACGGGGTCGTGTAGACGATCGCGCCGTCGTCGATATCTACGGTCGCGTCGTTGGATATCTCTAGTCCCGCAGCCTCCATATCTATGATCACGCTGAACTGCAACGACACCTGCTCTCCAGGAGCCACGCTCTCCCAGACGCACTCCACACTCCCGCTGCCACCGTCGTCCACGTTCTCCGTAATCACCCCCAATCCGGAAGCGTCGATCGCCATAGCACTGCCATCGACGTATGCGGTGAGTTCGGGGATCTGATCGGTTATCCGAACCTTCTCGGAGTAGTCCTTCTCGTTTACGTAGGAGACGGTGTAACTCACCTCCTGCATCGGGACTACAATCTGCCCGGGAGACGGGTCTGACGATTTGATCGCCTTACCGTAGTACCACTTCCCGTAGAGCGTGGTGTTGGTCGCGACTAACGCCGTCCCATCCTCCCAAGGGACCTTGCATTCAAAATCCTCGAACCATCCGGCGAACGTGTACCCCGGGTCGTCGGTGGAAAGGCCAGGAAGTGCAGTGTAGGCGTCGCCCACGTGCAGCTTGGAATTCTCGACCGGCACGGAGTCGGTGTAGCTGGGATTAGGAGCAACGTCGCCTACGACCTCGTAGTCCACCTGCGCGGATAGCTCCATGTTCATTTCGATCATCAGGTTGGAGGCGTCGCCTCCCCTCTCAAGGTATGCCAGCCTGAACTGGTGCTCGGAGGAGTTCTCCAAGTCGATGCCGAGCTCCTCGAAGGTGACGTAGCCTAGGGTCTCCATGTTCCAGTCGACTCCAGCCTGTTCGAATCCGCTGCGCTTCATCTCGATCCCCGAGGAGGCGATCGAGTCCTCGAAGCAATCGAGGAAGCTCTGGTACGAGCACTTGCCGTAGACCACGATCTCGTTGGCGAAGTCTATGTAGCCCGCAGTGGCGGGATGGGCGCCTCCCAGGTCGAGCGCGAGTTTATCGTCGACATAAACGACCAGGTCGTCATCACCGGAAAAGGCGAAGTAGTATTCATTGGACGCCAGGTACTCCTCACTGGGCAGGTAAAAGGTAAAGTCCATCGTCATCCCGAAGTGGACCTTGTTCTTCCCGAAGGGCCAGAACCCGACATCGTCTGTGGTGGCGTCGCTGCCGAGCTCGGTCTTGATAATCCGGTCAGTTCCGTTGAAGGTGGCCGACGACTCGTTGGAGGAGTAGTGGTAGGTGTTCGTCGTGGGATCGTAGCTGAAATCCATCATCACGCCGTCGAAGACCTGCTTGAACACCTTGCCGTCGTACGAGCAGGATTCCTCCGACTTTCCGAACAGGTCCCTAGAGGGAACTGCGATCACACTCGACCAGTCGGTGAACTCGCGCTCGAATAGACCCCATGCGAAGTACCCACCCCTGAGAATATTGCCGTTGCTGTCAAACATCGACGATGGATCTCCGGCCGGATCCCACTTCCGCCACTGGTAGTCCCAGAACCTCATGGTCTTCGGGAGATCGGAGAGCGCCACTCCATTCCCACCGGCGAGTCCCTGGTTCAACACGGTGGGATCGTTGGTGATCCATGTGTCGCCGACCATATTCCCGTAGTCGTAAAGCGTGACTGGAACCTGGACCGTCTCGCTATATTTCTGAGAGTCCATCTGAGCCGGGATTCCCGCCTCCGTCTGTGGAATGGTGACGGCGGCATCGGCCTGTAAGGGCAGCACGAACCCCAGTGCCATCAGTGCCCCCAGCACAATCGCGAGCACACGCGCCGTGACCCCCGAATCGGGCGCTCGACGCCGAGACGTTGCCGGCGTACCCCTCGAATCCTGGTGCCCTACGGTGCGCACACCGCGTTCAGACGATCCACCGAAGCCGGTGGGATCGTGTCTTGTCCACAGCATATCTGCCTCCTAGACTCGCGTTTCTCCGTTTCTGGCATTTCTGCCTTACGGAAAAACCTAGGAAGCATTTCCAAACAGTTCCCCTCGCGTTTCCAATCCCGATC
>CAYRYP010000013.1:0-1837 GCA_964428485.1 uncultured Coriobacteriaceae bacterium | reverse complement strand
GAGTCTCTATGAAGTTTTCGTGATGATGGTGCTCATCATGTCAGCCGCATGGGCACAGGCGTCGCAGCACTTCTCCATCCTGGTGATCACCGCATCCCACTCCATGACGAACAGCGGGTCATCGCGGTGCTCCGCATGCAGCTTACGGAGCGCCGCGACGTAGGTCTTATCGGCGGCCTCCTCGTAGTCGCTCACATCGATGAGGAGCTTCTGGATGGTCTTGGACTTCTTGAAGTTCTTGAAGTCGACCATCGCCACGCGCAGCGCATTGACCGACTTCTCAATGAGCATGACCATGTCGGTGGCGGAGTGGTGCATCTCCTTGATGTCGTACATGTAGAAGCGCATCGCCAGCTCCTCAATGCTGTCGACCACTTGGTCGAGGCACTGGGCCAAAGCCAGAATGTCATCGCGGTCGATCGGGGTGATGAACTCCACCGCGAGCCTATTGTTGATCTCGTGGTTGACGATGTCGGCGTCGTTCTCGATCTGGTGCATCTCGTTCATCTGCTCGTAGATCTTCTCGTGATCGTAGTTTCTCACGATGTAGACGAGCTTCTCGGCACCCTTGCATGCGAACTCAACGATGCTCTCCATGGCATCGAAGTAATCGTACCTGGCCTTTCCCATGACATCCTCCTGATACTCGAGACCGCCGGTTGCGGCGATCGCGCGGTTCTACCTAGACAGCTCCTCCTCGACGATGCGACTGACGACCTTCGGATTACCCTGCCCCTTGGTTGCCTTCATGACCTGCCCGATGAAAAAGCCCGAGAGACCGGTCTTCCCCGCCTTGTAGGCCTCGACCTTATCGGGGTTGTCGGCGAGGACCTGTTTCACCAGATCGACTATGAGCGACTCGTCGGAGACCTGCTTCATTCCCCTAGCCTCCACGATCTCGGCGGCGCTGCCGCCCTCTGCGGCCATCACGGCCACGACCTCGCGTCCCTGCTTGGCGGAGATGGAGTCGTCGGCCACAAGAGCGCAGACATCCGCGATACCCTGCGGGTAAAGCGATGTGGAGGCGAGATCCACGCCGTTGGAGTTGAGGTAGGCAGCCACGTCGTTCACGAGCATGTTGGCGATGGCTCTGGCGCTTCCGGACGCAAGCGATGCAGCCTCGTCAAAGAACGCCGCCATCTCCATGTCGGAGGAGATGGCGTTGGCCTCGGCGCGGGTGAGCCCATAGGCCTCCATGAACCTGTCGCGCTTGCGCTTGGGGAGCTCCGGCAGCTTCGCGCGCACGCTCTCCACGAACTCGTCGGAGAGATCGTAGGGCGCAAGGTCAGGCTCGGGAAAAAGTCTGTAGTCGTCGGCGGTCTCCTTGACCCTCATCGTGACGGTGCGCTTGGTGGCCGGCTCCCAGTGCCTGGTCTCCTGGCGGATCGTCCCGCCGGATTCCAGCACCTCCGCCTGCCTACAGATCTCGTAGGCGAGGCCGTCGTGGAGGTTCTTGAAGGAGTTCATGTTCTTGAGCTCGGTCTTGGTGCCGAATGCGGTCTCACCGCGGCGTCTGAGGCTCACGTTGCCGTCGCAGCGCATCGAGCCCTCCTCCATCGAGCAGTCGGAGATGCCCAAGGAGAGGAGGATCGAGCGTAGCTCCTGCATGAACAGACGCGCCTCCTCGGGAGTGCGCAGATCGGGCTCGGTGACCAGCTCGATGAGCGGAGTACCGGCACGGTTGTAGTCCACGAGGCTGTGTGTGGCGCCCGCGATCCTGCCATCGGTGCCGCCAACGTGAACCATCTTGCCAGCATCCTCCTCCATGTGGATGCGCGTGATGCCCACCTTGGCCAAATATCCGTAGTCGGTGCGGGTGATGTTGCCGCGCTCCTCG
>CAYRYP010000012.1:9075-25640 GCA_964428485.1 uncultured Coriobacteriaceae bacterium | reverse complement strand
AAAGGGCGTGCTGTGACTAGACAGGCTGCGAATCAAGTCTAAAATGTGTAGGGTCTAAAACAGTTCACAACCGTATACCGCAAACGGACAGCTGGGCGTACCCGCCTCTCTGCTAGGGCGAGACGTGTCGAGGGAACCAGGTTCGAATCCTGGGCAAGGGCCATTGCTGTATGGGGCGCTCGCGCGCCCCGAGCCAGAATGCTCGACCTGTCCGAACGCTTGAGAGCTCTGTGAACCCCGGAGCGGCGTGTCGATGGCGGATCCAACCTCGGATCAAAAATCCCCTCAGATGCGCACGTAGGCGGCGCATTCTCCGCTTATGCGGACGGCAGGGCCCTCTCGCGGTCAATCGCGATATGCGCATTTGCAAGGAAGGGGCCTCATGGAAGTCATCGGAAGCTCTGGAGACGCCGTCTCCATGGCACGCGGTGTCGACGACGGGGTGCTCCCAGACGACGATATCGGGGCCGGAATGATCCCAGTCGGCGGCAAGCTTCTGCGTTGCGGTTTCACTACGGGCACGTGCGCTGCTGCTGCCGCTGCTGCCGCGGCACGGCTTCTCATCACAGGGGCGGTTCCCCCGGTATCTGAGGTACAGACCCCCGCGGGAATATCCGCCCGCATCCATGTGGAGGACTTCCGACAGGGCCCGGGATGGGCCGAGTGCGCCGTGAGGAAGCGCTCCGGCGACGACCCTGATATCACCGACGGCTGCATGATCTGGGCCAGAGTGGAAGGCTTAGACCACAACGAGGTGATCATCGAGGGCGGAGAGGGCGTCGGGCGTGTCACCAAACCCGGCCTCGACCAGCCTGTGGGCGAGGCGGCAATAAACAGCGTGCCCAGGAGGATGATCTGCGAGGCCGTCAGGTCGGCGCTCGACGACGCGGGCGAACATGGTGGGGCCGCAGTCACAATTTCGATACCGGATGGCGTCAGGCTCGCATCCAAGACCTTCAACCCGCGCCTGGGAATCGAGGGCGGGATTTCGGTGCTAGGGACCTCTGGGATAGTGAGACCAATGAGCGAGGAGGCGCTCGTCACCTCGATCCAGCTCGAGATGAGCGTGATGCAGGGCGCTGGGGTCGAGCACCTGCTAGTTGCGCCCGGCAACTACGGCAGGGACTATGCCGAACAGGAGTTGGGCATTCCGCCAGCGAGGTGTCTGCAGTGTTCCAACTATATAGGCGCGGTTCTCGATGAAGCCGCGAGACTAGGTTTTTCCAGCCTTCTGGTAGTGGGCCACATCGGCAAGATGGCCAAGGTGGCCGCGGGCATCATGAACACACACTCGAAGGTTGCTGACGCTAGGCTTGAGACCATCTCCGCCCATGCCGCGATGTCGGGGGCGGACCGCGATTGCATCGAGGGGATCATGAACTCTCCCACAACTGATGCCGCGCTCGACATCCTGGAGGAGGCGGGGCTCGTGGAGCCCACGATTAGCTCTATGACAGACGCGCTCGAAAGGGTTCTCGCTCGTCGAGCTGGGGAGGGCGTTGAGACGGGCGCGATCGTGTTCTCCAAGGAACGTGGGTTTCTCAGCCAGACCAAAAACGCAGAGATGCTACTGGAGCGCATACGCTTTGAATCGAATCTCAAGGAGGAAAGATGATCCATTTCGTGGGTGCGGGTCCCGGCGCGGCCGACCTGTTGACCGTGAGGGGAGCCAAGCTCATAGCCGAGGCTGATGTGGTTATTTATGCGGGGTCGCTGGTTAACCCCGCTCTTCTCGACGGCTGCAAGGATGGGGCGGAGATCCACAACTCCGCACACATGACTCTCGAGGAGGTCATCGATGTGATGGCCGCTGCCGAGTCGCAGGGCAGGTCCACGGTGCGTCTCCATACGGGTGACCCGTCGCTCTACGGCGCGATCCGCGAGCAGATGGACCGGCTCGATGCTCTCTTGATCCCCTATGACGTGACGCCTGGGGTCTCGTCGTTTTGCGGGGCTGCTGCAGCGCTCAACGCGGAGTACACGCTGCCCAACGTCTCGCAGTCGCTGATCATCACCCGCATGGAGGGGCGCACCCCAGTGCCCGAGGGCGAGAAGTTGCGCGCGATGGCCTCGCACGGGTGCTCGATGGTGCTCTTCCTTTCCAGCAGCCTGCTCGAGGCCGCGCAGGGAGAGCTGCTCGCGGGCGGGGCGTACACGCCCGACACCCCCGCGGCGATTGTCTACAAGGCCACATGGCCCGACGAGAGGGTGTTCCACTGCACTGTAGGTACCATCGCGCAGTGCGCTGCCGACAACAACATCACGAAGACGGCGCTCGTGTGCATAGGAGGGTTCCTCGGGGACGAGTACGACAGGTCACTTCTCTACGACCCGGGGTTCACACACATGTTTCGCAAGGGTACAGATCCGGAGGAGTAGTCGATGGCAGACAACAAGGTCGAGCTCGTGGCGTTCACCAGGGCGGGGATCGGGCTCGCGTGTCGCATAGCGGCCTCTCTGGCCCCCGAGGCGCAGACGAATGTCTCGGCACCGCAGCGCCTGGCATCTCCAGATAATGGCGTGAAATCCATCGAGGATCTGGGGAATTGGACACGCGCGGCGTTTGAGGTGGCCTCCGCGATCGTCTTTGTGGGCGCCACCGGCATAGCGGTGCGAGCGATAGCCCCGTTTGTGGCCGACAAGATGAGCGACCCGGCCGTGGTGTGCGTGGACGAGAGGGGAGCTAACGTGATTCCGCTTCTTTCCGGACACGTGGGCGGTGCGAACTCTCTCTCACGCAGAATCGCCGCAATAACCGGCGGAAACGCCTGTATCTCCACCGCAACGGACGTCAACGGGATCTTCGCCGTGGACGAGTGGGCGGTCTCGCAGGGGATGCGGATATGCGACAGGGACGCGGCGATGAAGGTCTCCTCGATGCTTCTGGATGGAGACAATGTCGGCTTCACGTGCGACACGGGTTACGACGGCGAGCTCCCTAGGGGCGTAGTGGAGGACGAGACGCTCCCTGTGGGGATTAGTGTGGGTATCTCCGAGGGCAGCGGGCCGTTCGAGACGACCCTGAGGCTGGTGCCGGCAACGGTCACTGTCGGGGTCGGGTGTCGCAGGGGGATCGACGTCGATTTGGTGAAGTCCAGGGTGGAAGACGTCCTTTCCGTTGCTGGCATCTCACCCATGGCGGTGGAGGCCGTTGCCACCATCGACGTCAAGGCCAGCGAACCAGCTCTGACGGTGCTTGCCGAATCGCTCGGCGTGCCGCTGATCACCTATTCCGCCTCCGAGCTCTCTGCTGTGGAGGGCGACTTCGAGTCCTCCGGCTTCGTGGAGGAGACGGTTGGTGTGGACAATGTGTGCGAGCGTGCCGCATGTGCAGCGGGCGCCTTCCTCATCTCTGGGAAGAGCGCCGAAGACGGTGTAACTGTGGCGATCGCTCGACGCGATTGGAGACCCTCGTTCGGGGGCTCCGGTTCCAGCAGGGGCGCCCTGCATGTCGTTGGCCTAGGTCCCGGCGCGGGTGAGGGCATGACGCTTCGCGCCATGCGTACCCTCGCGTCGTGCGATGCGATAGTGGGATATACGGTCTACGTCGATCTCGTCGCCGAGATGTTTCCCGACAAGGAGCTCGTGTCTACCGGGATGTGCCGCGAGGTAGACCGCTGCCGCATGGCACTCGAGCGGGCGATGGGCGGAGACGACGTGTGCATGGTTTGCTCGGGCGACCCGGGCATCTACGGCATGGCCTCGCTGATACTCGAGCTGGCCCACGACATGAGGGCCGATGTTCCCGTGGACGTGGTGCCCGGGGTCTCCGCCGCAAACGGCGGGGCGTCGGTTTTGGGAGCCCCGCTCACGCACGACTTTGCGGTGATCTCGCTCTCTGACCTCCTAACCCCGTGGGAGAAGATTGAGGCGAGGTTGGAGGCTGCGGCGAGCTCTGATCTCGTCGTGTGTCTCTACAACCCGTCGTCGAGGAAGAGATCCGACTATCTAGCGCGTGCCTGCGAGATACTGCTGCGGGCTAAGTCGCCCGAGACCGTCTGTGGCTTCGTGCGCAACATCGGCCGTGAGGGCGAGGTGTTCGAGCTCACGACGCTCGGCGAGCTTGCCGACACCAAGGTGGACATGTTCACCACGGTCTTTGTGGGCAACGAGCAGACGGTTAAGCTCGATGGTCGCATGGTTACACCGCGCGGCTACCTGCAGAGGGGCGACCAATGAGAGCGTTGGTTTTCGGTGGCACCACCGAAGGCCGCGAGATCGCGGAGTGGATCGCCGGCAGACCCGGTAACCACGTGGTCGCGTATTCCGCGACCGACTACGGTGGCTCGCTGGTGGAGTCCGGCCCAAACCTCGAGTCGCGCGTGGACAGGTTAGCAGCCGATCAGATGTCGTGTGTCATGGCCGAGGGCGGGTTCGACTGTGTGATAGACGCCACGCACCCATACGCCGACATCGTGACCGACAACATTCGCAGGGCGGCAGAAGTGGCCTCGCTACCCGTTATCAGGGTTGTGCGGGATTCGGAGCCGGAGGGTCCGTGGAGGGGGGCGGCAGATGCTGCCGAGGCCGCGCGGATATGCGCGGAACTTCCCGGAAACATCCTACTTACCACCGGGTCGAAGGATCTTGGGATCTTCATGGGCACCATCCCGGATGCTGCTGACCGTGTCTACGCGAGGGTGCTGCCCGTTGTCGATTCGGTCTCCTCGGCGCTTGCGCTGGGGATACCGGTGAGCCATATCATCGCGATGCAGGGTCCGTTTTCCGAGGAGCTGAATACAGCCCTCATTCACGAGCTGTCGATTGCCGTTGTGGTCACCAAGGCCTCCGGCAGGACCGGCGGTTTTTCGGAGAAGGTCGATGCGGCCCTCTCATGTGGGTGCGAGCTTGTTGTCATACATCGCCCTCTTGATGAGAAAGGCCTTGCTTTGGAGCAAGCCAAGGATGAGCTGAGTGGAAGGTACGGTGCCTAGCATGAAGGTCTACCTCGTGGGAATGGGGATGGGTGATCCCGATCTCCTCACGGTGGGGGCTGTGAGGGCCCTTGAGGAGAGCGCCCTTGTTGTGGGCGCCCGCAGACTACTCGATTCGCTCGCTGATATCCCGTCTGTCGACCCCTCTTCGAAGACCCTGGTAGATGCGGTGAGGGCATCGGATATCGAGAAGGTGCTGCGCGGTTCGGACGCCGAGGTCGCCTGCGTCGTGTTCTCCGGGGATCTCGGCTTCTTCAGCGGGTCTGTGCTTCTCACAGGCAGGCTCGAGGGCATGGAGGTCGTGACGATTCCGGGTATATCGTCTATGAGTTTCTTCTCGTCCCGTGTGCAGATCCCCTACAGCGACATCGAGGTGGTCTCCGTTCATGGCAGGGACGACAACGTCGTTGGAGCCGTCGCCACCAGCAGGAGAACGTTTCTAATCACAGGCGGAGACACCCGTGTCCACGACGTCTGCAGGCGGCTCGCCGAGCATGGTCTGGGCGATGTCGTGGTGCACACGGGCGAGCGACTGTCCTATCCCGATGAGCGCATCGTCAGCGGAAGCGCGGCGGAGCTTGCCGAGATGGAGTTCGCGGACCTGTCGGTAATGATCGTGGAGAACCCCTCGCCTCTGCAGCGGCCCTACGCCAACGTTGGGCTCTCGGACTCTATGTTCGAGCGCGGGGACGCCCCGATGACCAAGGAGGAGGTGCGCGAGCTTTCCATCTCCAAAATGCACCTTCGCCAGGACAGCGTCGTCTGGGACGTGGGCGCCGGCACGGGCTCGGTCACGGTGGAGTGCGCCCTTGCCGCATGCAAAGGGGAGGTCTATGCCATCGAGCGCAACGCCGGGGCGCTGGAGGTGCTACGCGCGAACATCGAGAGGTTTGGTCTTCGAAACGTGAGGGTTGTAGAGGGGGAAGCTCCCGGAGTGTTGGAGGGGCTGCCTGTTCCCGACGTTGTCTTCATCGGCGGGAGCGGCGGTAACATGGCCGCTATCGTGGATGCGGCGCTCTCGTCCAACCCGTCTGCTCGCGTGGTTGTTAATGCCATCACCCTTGAGACTCTCTCCGAGATCATGTTGTGCACCAAAGACATCGGCGTGGATCCGGATGTTGTGCATGTGAGTGTGTCGCGCTCGACCAAGGTGGGACCCTACCACATGATGAGGGGTGAGAACCCTATATATATAGTGTCGTTTGGCGGGGATGGTGAGATGAGATGAGCTGCGCGGCGCCGAGGGTGATGATATCGGCGACGTCGAGCAACGTCGGCAAGACCACCGTCTCCTGCGGAATAATGCGGGCTCTCTCGCGGCGTGGCAAGCGTGTCCGCGCGTTCAAGAGCGGCCCGGACTATATCGACCCGATGTTTCACACGCGCGTCATCGGGGTGCCGTCGCGAAACCTCGATCTCTTCATGGGCGGTGACGCCCTGGCCGCGCACCTCGTCTGCGAGGGTTCCGGAGATTTCGACGTCACCGTAATCGAGGGGGCGATGGGGTTCTACGACGGGATCTCCGTGGGCAGCGATGCCTCGGCATGGGCTCTGTCGGTTGCCACCGACACCCCCGTGGTGCTCGTGGTAGACGCCAGAGGAAAGGCCCGCTCTATAGCTGCCGAGGTGAAAGGGTTTCTCTCCCTCGAGAAGAACAGCAATATAGCGGGTGTCATCATAAATCGGGTGTCGCCCATGCTCTACCCAAGGCTGGCAGAGGTCGTGGAGGGGGAGTGCGGCGTGCGCGTCTTCGGGTACCTCCCCAAGATGGAGTCGGTGTTGCTGGAGAGCAGGCATCTCGGCCTAGTGACAGCCGACGAGATCTCTGATCTCCAGGAGCGTCTGGACCGCATCGCCGATCAGGTGGAGCGATCCGTCGACCTCGACGCACTTCTCGTCCTGGCTGATGGCGCGCCCGCGATCGAGGACGACTTCCCTGATGTCGAGAGGGTGTGTGCCCTGCCCGGCCCCAGGATAGCTGTGGCCAGAGACGAGGCGTTCAGCTTCTACTACGCCGACTCGCTGCATCTGCTCGAGGAGTTGGGTGCCGAGCTGGCGTTTTTCTCCCCGATACACGATCACTGTCTACCCGAGGGGGCGAGTGGCCTCTACATCGGAGGCGGCTACCCGGAGCTTTATGCGGGGGAGTTGGAGTCCAACACAGCCATGCTCTCGTCTATCGCTTCTGCAATCTCTTCGGGAATGCCCACCATCGCCGAATGCGGAGGGTTCATGTATCTACACGAGAGGATGCAGGACTCCGATGGGGTGGAACATCGGATGGTGGGCGCGGTGGAGGGGCTGTCCTTCAGGACCGGCAGGCTCGGCAGGTTTGGCTACATCGACATGACCTGCAGCGAGGACAACATGCTTGCTAGTGCGGGCGATGTGCTGCGCGCGCACGAGTTCCACTACTGGGATAGCGACAACTCCGGTTCGGCGTTTCACGCCCGCAAGCCCCAGTCCACCAGGGAATGGGACTGCGTGATTGCAGGACCGAGTCTCTATGCCGGCTACCCACACCTCTACCTACCCGGTGCCCCCACTGCTGCGCGAAGGTTTGTCAAGGCGTGTGCTCGCTGGGAAGGAACGCGGTGAGCGCGGATGCCGCTGCCGATTCAGCACATCGTGGCGCTTGCAGTGGGCTACCTGGCCGATCTTGCCTTCGGGGACCCTCACTGGCTCCCGCACCCTATAAGGGCCATCGGCAAGCTCATCGAGCTGGTGGAAAGGCTGGTGCGTGCGGTGTTCCCGACGACTCCCACCGGAGAGCGAGCTGCTGGCGTGGTGTTGGTGGTGCTCGTTTGTGCGATCTCCACTGGGGTGTGCGTCCTTATCATCTGGCTCTGCTCGCTAGTGGCCTGGTGGCTGGCGCTCATCGCCCAGTGCGTGATCTGTTATCAGATGCTGGCGGCCAGATCGCTCAGAGTCGAGAGCAACAAGGTGCGCGAACGGCTCGTGGCGGGGGATCTGGATGGTGCCCGCCGAGCGGTCGGGATGATCGTCGGCAGGGATACCGACGCCCTTTCGGTCGAGGGGGTCGTGAAGGCTACGGTGGAGACCGTGGCAGAGAATACCTCCGATGGCGTGATCTCTCCGCTTATCTTCATGGGCATCGGGGGTGCTCCGCTGGGTGTTCTCTACAAGTCCATTAACACGATGGACTCGATGATCGGGTACAGAAACGATAGGTACCGATATCTGGGGACGGCCGCCGCGAAGCTCGACGATGTTGTCAATTACATCCCCGCACGCCTTGGTGCGCTGCTCATGTGTGCTGCTGCGGCGATCTGTTGCATGGACGCCCGCGGGGCATGGAGGATATGGAGGAGGGACCACGCCAAGCATCTCTCGCCCAACTCCGCACACACCGAGTCTGCGTGCGCGGGTGCTCTGGGCGTGGAGCTAGGAGGACCGAACCTCTACTTTGGCAAGCTTGTGGACAAGCCCACGATGGGAGATCCGGTGCGCGAGGTGGAGGTGGCCGATATCGCGCGAGCCAACAGGCTCATGTACGCCACGTCCGTTCTGGCGCTGGTGATCGCTCTCGCGATCTCCGCACTGCTGGCGGTGCTGGCGGGGCTAGTCTGAGCCGGTGGAGATAGGGTTTGGGTAACGGTATAGATCATGGAGGTTGCAGCATGACCAAAGCGAGATCGATCATGGTCCAGGGGACGATGTCGGGCGTGGGTAAAAGCCTGGTCGTCGCGGGGCTCTGCAGGGTACTCGCTCAGGATGGAATGAGGGTCGCGCCGTTCAAGGGGCAGAACATGGCCCTTAACTCGTTCATAACCAATGACGGGTTTGAGATGGGACGCGCGCAGGTCGTGCAGGCCCAGGCGGCCGGTATCGAGCCGGATGTGAGGATGAACCCGATCCTGCTCAAGCCCACCACCGACACTGGATCCCAGGTGATAGTTAACGGTCAGGCGCGCGAGACCATGCCCGCCCGCGATTACTACGCCTATAAGCATCAGCTGGTGCCAGATGTTGAGCAGGCATTCTCGTCGCTGGCATCGGACTTCGATGTCATCGTCATCGAGGGCGCGGGTAGCCCGGCGGAGATCAACCTCAAGGACGACGACGGCTTCGTGAACATGGGCATGGCCAAGATCGCTGCCTCGCCTGTACTGCTCGTGGGAGACATCGATAGAGGCGGGGTGTTCGCCCAGCTCGTGGGAACCATGATGCTGCTCGATGACGACGAGAGGGCGATGGTCAAGGGGACCGTGGTCAACAAATTCCGCGGAGACAAGTCGATCCTAGAACCCGGGCTGGACATGCTCGTCGAGCTCACTGGGGTGCCGGTGGCTGGGGTGTTGCCGTTCGAGGATCTCGACATCGAGGATGAGGACAGCATGTCGAGCCGCCTTACCAACCGCGATGTCGCGGCGGCCGTGGACATCGCGGTGATGAGACTCCCCAAGATCTCTAATTTCACCGACTTTATATCGCTGTCGGCGATGCCCGGCGTGAGTGTGCGCTACGTGGGTCGGGCCTCTGAGCTCGGATCGCCCGACCTGATAGTGGTTCCGGGTACCAAGGCCACGATCGCCGATCTCAAATGGATGAGGCAATCGGGGCTGGAGGCGGCTGTTCTCAAGCTCGCGTCCGCCGGGGTTCCGGTGGTTGGTATCTGCGGAGGCTACCAGATGCTCGGTCTGGAGATCTCCGATCCCACGGGAGCTGAGGGCGGCGGCACGATCGCGGGCATGGGGCTTCTCCCCACGCGCACCGTGTTTGAGCCTGAGAAGCGCCAGACCAGGATGTCGGGGAGGGTCGCTGGGGTCTCGGGACCTCTCGGTGGACTCTCCGACGCGACACTGGAGGGCTACGAGATCCACATGGGTCGTACCAGTTTGGAGGGTGGGGAGCCGTTCGTTGTCCTCGAGGAGACCGACGGCACCGCCAGAGAGGATGGCTGCCACGATGGCAACGTCTACGGCACCTACCTGCACGGCTTCTTTGACACCTCGTCGTGCTCGGGGGCGTTGGTGTCGTCCCTGCTGGCCGCGAAGGGGCTTGGCGAGGATGCAGCCAGCGGCATAGACATGGCAACTTACCGCGAGGAGCAGTTTGACAAGCTCGCGGACATGGTCAGGAACAACATGGATATGGATCTTGTCTACAGGATCCTCGAGGAGGGAATATGGACGACCTAGAGGGGCTCGAGTTTGTGAAGCCCGCGGACATTGAGAGGCGCAGCTTCGAGATCATCACAGATGAGCTTGGGGACCGCGAGCTGGACCCCCTGAACGCGCCCGTTGTGAAGAGGGTCATCCATACCTCGGCGGACTTCGACTATGCCGACAACCTGTGCTTTTCGAGTGGGGCTGTGAACCTCGGCATCGACGCGCTCAAGTCGGGTGTGTCGGTGGTCACGGACACCAAGATGGCGCTATCGGGGATCAACAAGCGAGTGTTGGGCAGGTTCGGGGGAGAGGCTCTGAACTTTATCTCCGACCCGGACGTAGCCGCCGAGGCGAAGGATCGCGGTCTTACCAGGGCTGCGGTGTCGATGGAGCGTGCGGCAGCTCTCAAAAAGCCGCTCATCTACGCCATCGGCAACGCCCCGACCGCACTTGTCCGCATCTACGAGATGATGCGCGATGGCGAGATGGAGGTTCCCCCGGCGCTTCTCGTGGGGGTGCCCGTGGGGTTCGTCAATGTGGTGGAGTCCAAGGAGCTTGTGATGAAGCTCGATGTGCCCTACATCGTGGCGCGCGGGCGCAAGGGCGGAAGTAACGTCGCGGCCGCCATTGTAAACGCGCTGCTGTACCTGGCATCCGGCAACGAGAGGGAGTAACGATGGGAAACGCTGAGGCCAACAACCGCGGAAGACTTTACGCCGTGAGCACAGGACCGGGCGATCCGGAGCTTCTGACCGTAAAGGCAATACGAGTCCTGGAAGCAGCCGATGTTGTCTTTGCGCCCAGCACCGGCTCGGAGCGCCAGGTGGCACTCGACATCGTGTCGGGGTACATAGACGGCAAAGAGGTCGTCTCCTGCTCAACCCCGATGACCAAGGACGAGAAGGTGCTCGCTGCAGCTTACGACGAGATCGCTGGCGACATCGCGGCGCGCCTCGACGCTGGTCAGGACGTGGCCTTCGTGACACTCGGGGACGTTTCGGTGTACTCCACGTACTTTAGGGTCGACGAGAGGCTGAGGCCGCTCGGGTACGACATCGAGGTTGTTCCCGGCGTAACCTCGTTCTGCGCGGCATCCGCCAGGCTTGGCAAGCCGCTCTGCCAGGGTGGGCAGCGCCTGCTTGTTGTTCCCGTGGCGCATCACGACATCGATGACTGTCTTGAGGTCGATGCCAACAAGGTGTTCATGAAGTCGGCCCGCTCGATCATGGAGCTCAAGGATCGTCTCTCGGAAAAAGGCATGCTCGACCGCGCCTCCCTCGTGGTCAACTGTGGGATGGAGGGCGAGCAGGTCTATCAACACATGTCGGAACTCGACGAGCCGAGCGGCTACTTCTCGCTGGTGTTTGTGGAGGGGGATGGCCAGAATTGACGTGCACCGGAGCGTCTGGGAGTAGGGGTGGGGATGTTCCCGTCGAGATGATCGTGGAACGCATGTGCTTTGCCCTGCGTTGCTCTCCCGATGAGGTCGGGATTCCGGTGGAGCTCGATGCCGGGATGAATAACGTCTCCTATCTCGTGGACGCTCTGGGGGAGAGATACGTCTTTCGCATTCCCGGCGAGGGGACAAACTTGCTGGTCAACCGCCACGCCGAGAAGGCCTCGCTCGAAATCGCGCGCGATCTGGGGCTTGACACCACGTATGTGGCCATGGACGCAGACGAGGGCTGGAAACTCTCGAGGTACATTCCTGAGACCTCCAAGCTCGACTATGAGAACCGCGCCCAGGTGGCCAAGGCGATGTCGATGCTTGGCAGGCTGCACACCAGCGGGAGGGAGACGGACTGGTCGTTCAGTTTCGTTGATGATGCATGGCGCCTGCTCGGTCTGCTCGAGGACGGGGGATACCCGACCTCCGAGGAACTCGGCGAGATTGTGACCCTAAGTCACAGCCTCGAGGGTCTCCTGGCCGACAGGGAGGCTTCAGGCTTCGTGCTCTGCCACAACGACTGCTACAAGGAGAACATTCTCGTCGCCGGCGACCTGATCCAGTTCATAGACTGGGAGTACTCGGCGATGGGTGATCCGCTCTTTGACATCGGCAACTTCGTGTCCCAAGGCTCTGGCTACACTCCCGATGAGATCCCCGGGCTGCTCGAGATGTACTATGGCAGGCCCGCGACCGCTGCCGAGGTCCACGACTGCATTGTGGTTACAGCCTTTCTAGGCTGCTACTGGTACATATGGGCGATGTACAAGGACATGCTCGACGATCCCGTGTGGGAGTGGGCCGCAAGATATCTCTCGGCGGCGAGGATGTTCGGCTCTGCCGCGCTCGATGGTGCCAATACGACCATGGGTGCGTGAATGAAATCGAGTTGAAGGAACTCCTTGAGCTTCTGCTGTCGACCACATAGGCGTCAGGCATTATAGTGGCCATGTAAACGTTGCGGAATCCCGCTAGAAAGGAGTCGGCATGGAGTTCAGTGAGCTTATCGAGAAACGCTACTCTTGCAAGAAGTTCGACGAGGGCAGGCAGGTGACCGAGGAGCAGCTTGAGGCGATCCTTCAGGCCGGACGCCTAGCACCCACCGCCAAGAACCTACAGGAACAGAGGATCTACGTCTTTCAGAAACCCGAGGATCTAGCAGTGATCGATGAGATCACGCCCTGCCGCTATGGTGCGCCTACCGTCATCTGCGTGGCGTACGATGCGAACAACGTCTTCGTCTACCCCGGCGGCAAGCGCGATTCGGGGGTCGAGGACTCCACCATCGTGGCGACGCACATGCTGCTCGCCGCGAAGAACGCGGGCGTGGACAGCTGCTGGCTCAACTTCTTAGACCCCGATGTGGCGAGGGAAAAACTCGGGCTCCCCGACAATGAAGAGGTGCTCATGCTGTTAGACCTCGGCTTTGCAGCTGAGGGCACTGAGCCGCTCGAGAACCACTTCAACCGCAAACCGCTCGAGGAGACGGTGGTACGTCGCTAGGACGCTAGCCGCGGACAGCTGTTAATTCAATGCCCTTCTCCATGACCTGATGGCCTCCTGTTTGAAGGCGTCGACGTCACGTATCCTGGCGAGGTTCACTGTCGCCGTCGGAGCGCCGGGCATCGGGGATGTCTCCAGCAGCCCCACTTCCAGCCATCGCGGGTAGAGGGTGACTTCGCGTATATCGTCTTCGAACAGATCGGGCCTGATGAGGTAGACCGCCGCTAGGAGATCCCAGCAGACAAAGCCTTCCCAGTTATAGCGTTCATCCATCGTCGAGAGCCAGTTGTCGCACGCATTCATCAGCCACGACTCCGCGCCGAACTCCGATGCGAGTTCGGCGCGCGAGAAGTGGCAGGGGAGACAGTTTTGACTTACAGCGTCCATCACGGGGCACGGCGCGCTCAATGCCATTGCTGTGGCCTCCGCGTCGCAGCTGAAGTTGAGCTCGTCCATGATTCTGCCGTTTATGACGAGCGCCTTGAGAACACCCCCCATCATCGCGAGCTCCCTGATGTTGCTGAAGAATCCGGAGTCGGCTCGCGCGGCGCCCTTGAGGTTGGTGAGCGATCCGGTTGCGAGCACGCTCAGCTTGCCGGGTTCTTCCGAGGCCGCACTCGCGAGAAAGTCCGCCGCCTCGCTTTCGGGCTCGTCTGGACAGGCCGCGCCTCTGAGCACAGGCACGTCCATCCCGAGCTCGCGCGATAGCCTCAACGTGTTGTCTTGGACAGTGTCTATCGAGGAGTTCCCATACGTCGTGCAGAGTGCCTCCACGCGGCACAGATCCGGGTTCCCCAGCAGGAACAGCAGCGCCAGCCCGTCGTCTACGTCGCATTGTCTGACCCCCATGGTGTTGTCGGAGTCCACGATTATCCGCTTCATTGCTGGTACCCGTTTTCCTCTCGTGTTTTTAAAACGTCAATATACTACTATTGGATTGAGTCAACTATTGGTGTCAGACAGTTATCGGAATGGAGATCGGGTATAGGGGCTGGGATGGAGCATTCGATCTACAACATAGTCGTGGACACTGCAGACAACGAGCACACGATCTACAACACGCTCAAGCGGTGTCTAGTGGTGCTGGACGACGAAGCCTTCTCAACCTACGAGCGCTGCGAAGGGTCGCATCTGCAGGACCTCATGGATGCGGGTCTCATCATCGAGAGCGCGAGCTACGAGCAGGACGTACAGGAGAGGGCTTTCGACCACGACCGGTTTACCAACGACTGGTTCGCACTGTGCCTCTGCCCTACTTACGAGTGCAACTATCAGTGCCCGTACTGCTACGAGCACGGGTGCAACCCTGGTGGGATCATGTCCCGCGAGGTCATCGAGGCAACGTATCGCTTCTGCGAGAAGGTCTACGAGCGCGATCGCTTCAAGAGCTTCTCGCTGGGCTGGTACGGGGGAGAGCCCACTCTGTGCATGAACATCATTGAGGAGATGACCGGATGGTTTCGCGGCTTCTGCGACGAGCACGGCATCGACATGAGCTTGGGGATGCTCTCCAACTGCGGGATGATCGACGACGATCTAGCCAAGCGCATGGCCAACATAGGATTCGAGCATCTCATGCCTACCATCGACGGCTTCGAGGAGTTGCACAACAGGCGGCGTGTGAACAGGTCGGGGGTCAACTCGTTCCAGAAAACCCTGGAGGGCGCCCGCAGCTGCCAAAGGCACGGCATCGAGGTTCGCGCAGCGATGAACGTCGACAAGATCAACATGAGGCAGTTCCGCGAGCTGAGGCAAAGACTCCACGACGAGGAGGGCATCGACATCTACCCCAGCCTCCTGAAGGACTACAGGCAGGACTTCGACCGCAACGACACTGGGTTCGACAGCAGTTCGTTTGATCTCTACACGCGCGAGGAGTACGCATGGGACATCCATGGACTCTTTGAGGAGACTCCGTACACCAAGGAGGTCATGAAGGGACTCCTGAGGCCGGTTCGCAACTTCTGCCGCGGACAGCTCGAGAACTACTACGTTATCGACCCGTTTGGGGATGCCTACAAGTGCGAGGGCTGGCTGGGTCAGAGAGAACACGCTGCGTTCAGCATCCTGGACCTCCCGGATATCGACGGGATTATCACCACTGGCTACAACCCGCTGCGCGACCCGCAGTGCCGTGACTGCAGAGTGATGCCGCTGTGCAAGGGGCAGTGCGAGTGGGATCGGGCGCTGCTGGAGCATGCCTGCCATGTAGCAGTGTTTACGATCGAGGCCTACGTCAGAGATTACCGCAGCTGCTACGGAGATGTGTCCGGTGGCGGTAGCGTGGTGGTTCTTGAGGAGCCGGTGGACTTCGTCGCCGAGCTCGACTCACATTTTCTCTGCGACGGTCCAAACGAGTCTCGCTGGGCGGGCAACCCCTGGTACGGACAGGGTGAAGGGGGCGAGCCAGCCTACTCCAAGGGAAAGTTCTGGCACGACAAGATGGCCGTTGGGGAAGCATCGGCGTGAGGGGTGTCGATGTCGGACGTTCTTAAGAGGATTGACACATACCTGCGTTCCAACACAGAGCTTCTCGAATCGTTAGGCATCGGGGATGGGGAAGCCGCCTCGATGCACGCGGAGCTTCTGGGACAGGGGGAGCACAACGCGAACTACGTGTTTTCGCACCCGTCCACAGGCGAGCGCTACGTACTGCGGGTCAACTACACTAGCCAGCTCGGACTCGACGACCAGATCGGATACGAGTACGACGCACTGAAGCTTCTAGAGCCCAGCAGATGCACCCCGGTGGCCTACTACGTGGATCGCAGCAAGAGCTTTGAGGGGCACGGTACGCTTGTGATGGGGTTCTACGAAGGCGAATACATGGACTTCGGGGATCCGGTGGACGTGGCCCAGGCGGCCAGGATGCTTGCCGACGTCCACAGCATAGTTCCCGCCGCTGGGTGTCGGCTCTTCCATCCCACAGATCCCCTCAAGGCACAATTCGAGGAGTGTGTGGGATATGTGCGCGCATATCGCAGGTCGAGCTTGCAGAGCAGCATGGTCAACTCCTATCTCGACAAGATGCTCTCCCGTGCCCAGGAGGTGCTTGATGTACCGTGCTCTGAGGAGGACACCTTCCACATATTGAACACCGAGGCGGTTCCCTCACACTTTCTCATTCCGAAGGACAAATCCCCCGGACGCTTTCTCGATTGGGAAAAGCCAATTCTTGGGGAGGTTGCGCAAGATGTCTCGTATTTCCTAAGCCCGACCACCACCATCTGGGACACGGATTTTATTTTTGACATGGAGCAGCGCGCCGAGTTCGTTGAGATGTATTGGGATGCGGTTGACGGGAGGTTCGAAAGGGGGAGCTTCGAGTGCAGATTCGATGCCTACGTGGTCATGAACTGCCTTCGCGGAATTACATGGAGCTGCCAGGCATGGGTCGAGTATCACGATCCTAACCGCCCTCTCAAGAACCAGAAGACCTTGGACAAGCTAGGAACCTATCTGAACGGGGACTATCTGAACCTGATTCTGACGCGCCACTTCGCACGATGACAAGTGCTCCAAGCGCAGAAGCTAGAAAATAAAATAATA
>CAYRYP010000012.1:0-8975 GCA_964428485.1 uncultured Coriobacteriaceae bacterium | reverse complement strand
AAATAATAGTTGACGATATCTACTACTAAAAAGTGTCAAATATAATCATAATACGCTTATTAGATTGCATCATAGGGGGGGTTATGGGGTTCCCTTCGTCGAATCCGTGCAATCTCAATCGATCTCAACCGATTTTGAAAGGAGAAGAGATGGCCAAGAAACAGAGCCGCAAGCGCTTGACAAAGTTTGCCAGCGTAGCGACATCTCTTGCCCTCGTCGCAAGTTTTGCTCTTGCGGGCTGCAGTGGTGGGACGACCAGCGCATCCGATGACGAAATCGATTACTCCGATTGGGACGCTGTTGTAGAAGCGGCTCGCGGAACCACCGTCACCTACTATGGTTATGATGGCAATGAAGAACTCAACACCTGGGTGAACGAGCTTGCCGAGACGGTACTCGAGAAGTATGACATCACACTCAATTACATCTACGATTCGAGCGCCCTTACCGCTTTGAGTGACTCCCTGGCCGCCGGCTCGACCGAGAACAACGGCGCCTTCGACATCGCCTGGGTCAACGGCTCCACATTCAAGGACAACCAGGAGCTTGGTGGATGGTTCGGACCGATCGACGAACTGCTTCCCAACTTCGAGACCTATATAGACACAGAGAACCCTCTGGTCTATATCGACTTCGCATATGACAATGAAGGATACGAGGTGCCGTTCGGGTTCTACGAGCTCAACATCATCAAGGATGATGCTTTGGCGCCTGGTGACCTTTCCAGCCCTGAGGACTTCCTGGAGCTGGCCAAGCAGTATCCCGGAAAGTTCACCTATCCTTCTTCCGAGAACTGGGTCGGTGCAGCGTTCATCCGCACCATCATCTACAATACCTGCGAAAACTACGAGGATCTGATGACGGTCGATCCGGATGACACCGATGCCATCAAGGAGATCATCCAGCCGGCGCTCGACTACCTGATCGAACTGAACCCCTATCTGTGGAATGAGGGCCAGACCTTCCCGGCCGATAACGACGAGATGACCCAGCTCTACAGCAATGGCGAGATCTACAACGACGTCCTGTACGATCAGTACGGATGCGGTGCCAAGATCAACAGCGGTGTCTATTCAGAGACCTCCCAGTCCTACATCTTTGAGAACACCACCGCCAACTTCAGCTACTGGGCCATCCCCTACAACTCCCCCAACAAGGCTGGCGCCCTGGTGGTCATCAACGAGATGCTGAGCGTCGAGCAGCAGGCTGACAAGAGCTCGCATGCTGCTGGTGACGTGCTCAACCACGATGTCCTCACCGAGGAGGAGCAGGCTCTCTTCGACGATATCGATCACGGCCCGAACAACGTCTCTGATGAGGAGCTCCAGGCCGCGGCAACCTCCGAGTACTCCGCCGACGTCGAGGCTGCGATCACCGAGATCTGGCTTGAGGAAGTTGTTGGCAGCTAGGCAGCTAGCATGCCTGTAAACCCCATGTAGAAAGGCGGGGGCGCTGCTATGTCGAGCGTCCCCGCCAAGTACTGTCTTGGAGTAGGCATCAATTCGACTTAGGGATTTGGTCATATATGAGATCTGAAAAAGATACTCAAGATCGGCCTGTGTCAGACCAGGTGAGAAAGAGGCTGAGGCGCAAGAAGATCGTCCCCTTGATACTTCTCATCCCACTGGCCTTCTTGCTAGCGCTTCTTATCTTTGGGTTCATATACGGATTTCTGCAGTCGTTCGGACTCCTGATGCCCGGAACTTTCGCCCAGGAATTCACCCTCAGCTACTACGTGGAGGTGTTCGAGAGCAGCGGACTTGTCTCCTCGATCCTGCTGAGCGCCTACCATGCCGGGGTTAGTACGATCATTGCCACAGTGCTGGCCGTGATTCTGTCCTATGCTATGGTCACGACCGGGCACGACAGGGGTACCCTTTGGTCGATCATCAAGTTCCCGATGTTCTTCCCATGGTCGGTGACGGCGATGATCATGATCGACATCTTCGGTGGCGGGGGTCTGGTTGCCTCGATCGGCGATGCCCTGGGATGGTCGTGGCTGTCCAATCTCTCCACCGTGATCCTGTACCGACCACAGGGCTTTGGGATCATCATCGCCTTCGTCTGGGCTGAGATCCCCTTCATCACCTACTTCATAGTCACGGTGATGTCGAATATCAGCTCGTCGATGGGGGAGGCGGCGCGCACGCTTGGAGCCAGCTCCACCAGGGCCTTCGTTAACGTGACCCTTCCCCTTTGCATGCCCACGATCAAGAACGTTTTCCTGATCGTGATCGCCAGCCTATTCTCGACCTACGAGATACCGCTTCTGCTCGGCGTCACGCGCCCGACCGGCATCTCGGTCAACCTCTACCAGACATACAGCCATGCCGGCTTGGCGGACAGGCCGGAGGTGATGGCCATGTCGATGATCGTCATCGTCATCACTTTCGCTTTCATCGTCATCTTCTACATGCTGTTCATGCGCAAGAAGGCTGTGAGCGGTGATTATGCTGCAGGTGGTGTGAAATGAGATTACGTCTAGCAAGGGGCGAAGGGAGATCGGCAGGGCGCCATCCCTTCCTACAGGCGATCGTCTGGATAGAACTCTTCGTCATAGTCGTTCCAGTGGTCATTCTGGTGCTCTCTGCGATCGTGCCTCGTTGGGCCTTGCTGTTTACGGGAGACTTCTCTACCTATGGTCTCGAGGTTCTGACCAGCGGGAACTACAACATCATCAGGGTGACGCTGTTCTCGATAGTGCTTTCTACCGTCGTCGCGGCCCTTTCGACCGCGATCGCGACTTGCACTGCCTGGGCGATAGTGCATTTTCGCACCAGGTACCGCTGGATGGTAGAGCTGCTCTCATTCCTGCCGATGATCATCCCTGTCTTCGTCTTCGCTATGGGCGTTAACATCATGTTCATTCGCCTGGGGATAGGCAACTCGCTGTTCGGCGTGATAGTGATGCTGCTGCTGTCCAACGTCACCTTCTCCACGAAGATCATGACCGACGTGGTCGAATCCGCCGGGGACAAGCTTGAGGAGCAGGCCAGGGTTTTGGGGGCGGGTCCAGTGAGGGCCTTCATCCAGGGCGTGCTGCCCTCGCTGATGCCGGGCGTCCTTTCTTCCATGGCGCTGGGCTTCATCGGGGCCAACTGCGCCTACCTGCTTACGAGCCTCATGGGCGGGGGCAAGGTCGTCACGTTGGCTACGACAATACTATCCATGATCGGCAGCAACACCCGAATGGTCTCCTCGACGTTCTGCATACTGTTCGTGATAGTCAACGCCGTGTTCTTCCTGCTGCTTCAGGGGATATCGAATCTCCTGGTCAAGCGCTACGGCAAGAACCTGGGAATGCAATGATGTATGGATCGGATCTGGGCAAAGGAGAGTCTCTAGCATGAGCCTTGATATCAAAGATCTAGTAGTAGAGCTTGGGGGCAAAGAGATCCTGCATTCAGTTAGCCTCAACGTCCAGGACGGGGAGCTCTTCTCTTTGCTTGGTCCATCTGGATGCGGCAAGACCACGCTTCTCAAGGCGATTGCCGGGTTGAACGTCCAGAAGAGCGGTAGTGTCAACCTGGCGGGGCGATGTGTGGACGGTCTGCCCCCGGAGAAGCGCGACATAACGGTGGTCTTCCAGGAGCTGAGGCTCTTCCCAAACATGAACGTGATCAACAACGTGGCCTTCCCGCTCAAGATGCGAGGAGTCAAGAAGGCAGAGCGTCTGGAGAAGGCTGCTGAGTTGCTCGCCCAGGTGCAGCTTGGTGGTTTTGAGAATAGGCGCATTACCCAGCTTTCCGGTGGACAGCAACAGCGCGTGGCGCTTGCCAGGGCCATCGTAGCCAGTCCAAAGGTGCTTCTGCTCGACGAGCCGTTTTCTGCACTCGACGAGAATCTTCGCGATGACATGCGCGACCTGCTCATGATGCTGCACAGCAAGCTTGACACCACGATTGTGCTGGTCACGCACGATCAAAACGAGGCGCTAAAGCTTTCCGACCGCATCGCGATCATGGATGAGGGCCACGTGCTCCAATGTGACACTCCTCAGGTCATATACAACAAACCCGCCAATCTCAAGATCGCGAGGTATTTCTCTGACGCCAACATCATCGATGGGCGTTTTGAGGACGGGCAGTTCATATGCCCCCTGTTCAGCGTGCCAAGCGATTTTGAGGACGGCTCGGCGGAGGCGATGGTAAGGGAGGCTGCCATATCCATGAACACCGATGGTTCTGGCGACGCCTATGAGATTGTGCGCTCCGATTACATGGGCGATAGGCAGAAGCTCATCGTCAGGAGAAACAGGGTGGAGATCGAGTTCGAGATAGAGACTCAGGAGAACTTCAACGCGGGCGACGAGGTATACCTAAGCATCGACGTCTCCAAGGTGTTGATCTTCCCAGTAGAGGGGTAGCGGCATCTGTGGGACCGGCGACGTCCGACTGGTTCATCTAGAGTGTGCGATGCGACCCAGACCTGCCAATCGCATCCCTGCACACGCGAGGGTCTAGCGTGTCAAGGTGAGCTCCGTGTAATCTCGGAGCGCCTGCAAGAGGGCGTCTATGTCGGTTTTGGTCGTGTAGACGCCCATACTTATGCGCACGGTTCCGGACAGGCCAAGACTCGAGTGTAGCGGCAGCGCGCAGTGGCCGCCTCCTCTAGCTGCTATGCCTAGATGCCCGAGAAATGTGACCATATCCATTGAGTCCGCGCCCGCCAGCGTGAACGACACGAGGCCCACCTGGCCATCGTGGTGGTCGTGATCTCCGATGATAGTGATTTCATCCAGCTCCCGAAGACCACTCACAAGATACCCGGTGAGCACCTCCTCATGACGCCTCACATCGTTCATCCCGAGTACGTTGAGATATTCCAGCGCGCCTGCGAGTCCGACCGCCTGAGACACCGATGGGGTTCCCAGCTCGAGCTGTATCGGGATGGTTCTCAGATAGTAGGACTGGCGCCCCACATGTGCGATGGTTCCACCACCACCCATCATCGGATCCATCTCTGATGCAACATCTTCCGATATCCAAAGTCCGCCGATTCCCATGGGGCCGTAGGCCTTGTGGCCAGAGAAGACCACCCAGTCCGCGCCCAGATCACCGACGTCGATGGGAATGTGGGGAAGCGACTGCGCGGCGTCGACTAGCACGCGCGCGCCCGCGGAATGCGCTTCGCGGGCGAGCTCGGCGACGGGCTCCTCTATGCCGAGCACGTTGCTCACATGGGGGATGCACACGAGCTTCGGGCTTCTTGCCATCAGATCCGAGAAACACTCTCGGTCCATGCGTCCCAGCGCGTCGTAAGGGATGTATTCGATCTTCGCCCCCGTCATCTCGGAGACGATCTGGAATGGGACGATCCCGGAGTGATGGGACTGCAGGGCGATCGCGATGAGATCCCCCGGATTTAGGTTGCGCATACCCCAGGTCTGTGCGACGACGTTGATCGCGACTGTGGTGTTGGGGACGAACGCCACGCTTGCGCTGTCTGCTCCGATGAAGCCCTCCACCTGCTTGCGGGCCCAGTCGTAAGCCTCGGTCGACGCGACAGAAAGGTTGTATGTTCCCCTGTAGACGTTTGCGTTGTAGTTCTCGTCATAGTCGCGTTGGGCCTGCAGCGCCGCGTGGCACCGCTGCGTCGTCGCGGCATTGTCGAGGTAGACGAGTTCTTTGTGTACGGGTTTGGAGAAGATGGGGAAGTCGAGTCTGCATCTCCTCCCGAACTCATCGGCCCAGGCAAGTTCGTCCGGGGCGTCGGTCGCGGCTTGGTAAATAGGCGTGGCGGGGCCTGGTTCGCGGGTCTCCAGGTAGCTTTCGACCCTCTCTGACACGGTGGGGTTGGCGGCCAATCTCTCTTCACCGAAGAGATGGTCGTGAACCTCGAGCACCGGAAGCGGCCTGTCGTGTCCGTTCGGGCCGGGTGAGAGGAGGGCGGAACTCTCAAGGTTCTCAGTGAATCCGCGTGAGATCACAAGCGGGGTGCGTGGGAAGAACTGGATCCACGATGTCACCACGCCCGACTCGGGATGGTGCAAGGCATCCGAGAGCACCTCGTAGAGGTGTCTTGCACCGACTCGGACCTGATCGCATGACATCACCAGAATGCGCTCGAAGGACTCATCTGCTTCGGCGGCCCATGTGAGCATCGCAGCAAGGCGTCCGTAGGGCACCCCAAAGATTTCTAGGTTCGACGCCGCGAGCGTGTCCTCCCTCTCTAACAGTGGGTTGCGAGTCACCACTCTCACATCCACGCCGCATGTGTCGCAGTGCGCCGCCACGTCGGATATCTCCCGCTCCAGCTGCACCGACGCGATCACGATGACAGAGGAGACCCTCGCCCGGCACGCCGCCTCGATCGCCCATTGCACGCATGGGATTCCCTTGTAGGTTTGCAGGGGCCTGGGCACCGGGTCAGTTTCATCTTCTGGCTCGCAGATCACGCGATCCTGCTCCGGGTCGTCGAACTGGACCTCCAGGGGAGTGGTGGAGGTATCGAAGGCCATCACGAAAGCAATCGTGTTTCTGCACGTTTCCCTCATCTGCTCCTCATCCGGCTCCAGTGCAGATTCCGATGGTATGAACGGCTGGTGAATGGGCATCGGATTCTCCTCGGATCTCTCTAATGTTGATCGGCTCTAGTAGAGAGGATAAACCAGATTGGACCGCCTCGACGCGCACGTCGACAAGAACCTGTCGAATCAATCAGCCTGATTGGATATTCCGATCAGGCTGATTTTCCATGTGAGGGCGGGGCACTTGGCTTTTGTGAGGTGTCTAGCAAGATCCTTTCATATTCCGGAAATGAGCAAATTTCAGGAGATGCTCTCTTAGACTGTGACCTAGTTATATTGTTATATGCATAAAGAGCTTCTGTTATGCACTTGGAAGAATTTTCAACTTAACCTTCTAGATGTAGTCTCCTGAATTTGGTCTGTTTCCGGATTCTCGTAAGTTTTTGTCATACACGAAGATTGGTTTTTAACTGTCAGAATTTCATAAAGTAGCACGAGGTAGCACGAGGCTCTAGCTGGGGTCATATGATGGTGGCGCTTTCCCAGCCTGAGGTGATTATTCAAGTGGAAGACTCTGTCAGGTTTGCGATATAAGTAGATCGGCACTTCAAGGTATAGTGAAGACAATCCATTTTGCTGGTATCTCCATTTGGAAGAGCTTGGAAAGCGGGCGCAGACGAAAGAGATGATCGAGGCTTAATCCGTAGCTTCAGTGGATCACAAAATAGATTCAAACATAGGAGACGAACATGCTCACTGCAAAACGCTCCTTCAACAGGGGCGACGACGGGCTGCGTCCCGTGACGATCGAGACCGGCGTGCTTAAGAACGCTTATGGTTCGTGCTTCATGGAATGCGGCGACACGAGGGTCCTCTGCGCGGCGACGATAGAGGAGAACGTCCCCTCGTGGATGCGAGGAGGAGGCCGCGGATGGGTCACCGCGGAATATTCGATGCTGCCTGCGTCGACATCCAAGCGCTCGCCGCGTGAGACCAACGGGCGCAAGGGGCGCACACAGGAGATCTCCAGGCTCATCGGGCGCTCTCTGCGAGCCGCTGTGGACACCCGTCTGATGGGGGAGATCACGGTCACACTCGACTGCGACGTGATCCAGGCCGATGGCGGAACCCGCACTGCGTCTGTCACCGGAGCATGGATCGCCCTTCACGAGGCACTTCGCCGATGGCACGACGCCGGAAAGGTGAGGGCAAACCCCGTCATATCCCAGATCGCAGCTGTGAGCGTGGGAATGGTCGGTGGCCGTCTACTGCTCGACCTCGACTACGTTGAGGACTCCCATGCCGAGATCGACATGAATCTCGTGATGAACGCGAACGGCGAGTTCATCGAGATCCAGGGCACCGGTGAGAGGGCGACCTTTGACAGAGGACGTCTCGACTCCATGCTCGATCTTGGGGAGAAGGGCCTTCGCGAACTCCTGGAGCTCCAGAACAGGGCGATAGGGAAGTAGGAGGGGAGCATGGCGCAGGTCAAGAGGGTGGTGGTTGCTACCTCTAACGCGCACAAGGTTCAAGAGATCATGCGCATCATCGACATCGACGGGTATGAGTTCGTGCCGCTCTCAGAGATCGGGGAGTTCCCGGATCCTGCAGAAGATGGCTCTACGTTTCTTGAAAATGCCCGCATAAAGGCCATGTCTGCCCATAAGAACACAGGCCTCGCCGCGATTGCGGACGACTCCGGGATAGTGGTGGATGCGCTCGATGGCGCACCCGGAATCTTCTCCGCGAGATACAGTGGGGTGCATGGAGATGACGCGGCCAACAACGCGAAGCTGCTCGCGGACATGGACGGCAAGCCTGATAGGACCGCAAGGTTCACGTGTGCGATTTGCTTCATCGACTCCGACGGCTCCGAGATCGATGCGGTCGAGTCGGTGGAGGGCACCATCGACGATCACGAGCACGGAGAGGGAGGGTTCGGCTACGACCCGCTCTTTTTACCCGATGAGTACGGTGGCAAACTCTCGATGGCCGAGCTGTCGATGGAGCAGAAGAACGCCATCTCTCACAGGGGCAAGGCCCTACGGGAGATTCGTAGGAAGCTCGTGGGTGGTTAGACCGCTCGTCTGCGCCTTCAGTGGCACGGCGGGGCGGCGACGCAGGCCGCAGCTCCGATGCAACCCGTCCGTTGGAGGCGTTCTTGTGCAGGCGCGCCGGTTGGATATAAACTCTTCTCCGGCAATTCGACACTTGGAGACATTTGCCGATTCCAGATTCACGGGGTGTGGCGCAGCTTGGTAGCGCATCTGCTTTGGGAGCAGAGGGTCGCAGGTTCAAATCCTGTCACCCCGACCAGCAAACGACGGGCCGGAGTTTTCTGGCCCGCTCTCTTTACCCGAGCCAAAATCCGCTGCGAGCGGTGTTGGCGTTGCGTTTGAATCCTGGATTACCTAGAATGAACGAGCTGCACGGGACACCCGTGCTATTAAGCGGCGGTAGTTCAATTGGTAGAGCCTCAGCCTTCCAAGCTGATTGTTGCGGG
>CAYRYP010000011.1:7619-26095 GCA_964428485.1 uncultured Coriobacteriaceae bacterium | reverse complement strand
CCTTCTCCGACAACCCCGATCTGCTCGGAGCCCCGAAGAACTTCAGGATCACCGTGCGCAACCTCAAGGTGAGCGCCGGCGCCGGCTTCATCGTCGCCCTCACCGGAGACGTTATGACGATGCCCGGACTGCCCAAGGTCCCCTCGGCCGAGAAGATCGACGTCGACGAGGACGGCACCATCCACGGCCTGTTCTAATCAACCGACCGTGAACCTTTAACGACCGATTAGTTCCCGCCGCGCTGCCGCAGATTGCTGCGCGGCGGGAGCGTGTAAGGCAAGGAGAGCGCGCATGAGTTTCATCGACAACAGCGTTGCCGACTTCACCGAGGTGCTCGCTTCCAAGGCGCCGGTGCCGGGAGGCGGAGGGGCCGCCGCCCTCGTCGGCGCGATTGGAATCGCACTCGGCAACATGGTGGGCAACCTCACCGTCGGCAAGCAGAAGTACGCGGACGTTGAGGACGAGGTAAACGAGCTGATGGGCGAGTGTGAGTCCGTGAGGCTCGAGCTCCTCAAGCTCATCGACGCAGACGCCGAGGCTTTCGAGCCCCTGTCGCGTGCCTACGGAATCCCCAAGGACGATCCTTCGCGTGACGAGGTCATGGAAAATGCACTTCGCGTCGCCTGCGGAGTGCCCATGGACATCATGAGGGTGCTTGGACGCGCGATCGAGATCCACAAGCGCATGAGCGAGATCGGCTCGGCCATCGCCATCTCCGATGTGGGCGTGGGCGTGATCTGCTGCAAGACCGCGATGCAGGGCGCATCGCTCAACGTGTTTATCAACACTAAGACAATGAAGGACCGCGACTACGCGCTGGAGCTCGAGAATGAGGCCGATGGGCTGCTCGAGAAGTATTGCGCGATGGCCGACGAGACCTACAGTGCGGTTTACGACAGGCTGAGGGGGTAGGCAAATGGCAACTATTCTCAACGGCAAGGAGGTAGCGGCCGCTCTCAACGAGAAGCTCGCGCAGCGTGTCGAGGATCTGAAGGCCAAGGGTGTCGTACCCACGCTGGCGATCCTTCGTGTCGGCGAGCGCGCCGACGACATCTCCTATGAGAAGGGCGCAACCAAGCGCGCCGAGTCCGTGGGTGTCGCAGTGAAGAACGTTGTCCTCCCCGAGGATGTCGATCAGGCCACCCTCGAGAGCGAGTTCGCGGCGCTCAACAACGATGACTCCGTCCATGGGATCCTGATGTTCCGCCCGCTTCCCAAGCACCTCGACGAGGGCCCGATTATACCTATGATGGACCCCGCCAAGGACATCGACGGCATCACCCAGGGTTCGCTGGCCGGAGTCTTCGCCAACAACGGGAAGGGCTTCGCTCCCTGCACGGCGCAGGCCTGCATCGAGATCCTCGACCACTATGGCATCGACCCCAAGGGCAAGCGTGCTGTCGTCATCGGGCGCAGCCTCGTGATCGGCCGTCCGGTGGCCATGATGCTCATGCACCGCAACGCCACCATCACCATATGCCACACCCGCACCGTCAACATGCCCTCCGTGACCAAGGAGGCCGACATCGTCATCGTCGCCGCCGGTAAGATGGAGAGCATCGGAGCCGAGTACTTCAGCGAGGGACAGGTGGTCATCGACGTGGGGATCGGCTGGAACGAGGAGAAGCAGAAGCTGTGCGGCGACGTGATCTTCGACGAGGTCGAGCCGATCGTCTCTGCCATCACACCGGTTCCCGGCGGAGTCGGAAGCGTCACCACCAGTGTTCTTATTGGCAATGTTGTCGATTCAGCTGAAAAGAAAATCGGCTAGCATATAAGCGTGCGATTTTAGCCGCTTTTGTTTCGAACAAGGAGGAAACATGGAAGGCATGATCATCATCGGTGAGAAGATCAACGGATCTATCCCGAAGACCAGCAAGGCCATCGACGAGCGTGACGAGGCTTATATCCGTTATCTCGCCAAGGCCCAGACCGAGGCCGACTCCGACTACCTCGACTGCTGCGCTTCCCGTAACGAGGGCGAGCTCGACTATCAGAAGTGGCTCATCGGAATGATCCAGGAGGAGTCCGACCTGCCGATCTGCATCGACTCCCCCAGCCCCGAGATCTGCGTCTCCGCCATGGAGTTCTGCAACAAGCCCGGTATTATCAACTCTATCTCGATGGAGGGCGACAAGTGCGATGTCATACTGCCCGCCATCAAGGGAACCGACTGGGGCGTCGTCGCGCTCCTCTGCGACAACAACGGGATCCCCGAGGACGCCGATGGCCGCATCGCGGTCTTCCATGAGGTCCTGAAGCAGATGGAGAAGTACGACATCTCCCCCGACCGCGTCTACATCGACCCGCTGGTCGAGACCCTCGGAGCCAACGAGGAGTCGCTGCTGACCTTTGCCGAGGTCTGCCGTGCTGTTAAGAAGGAGACCCCGAATATCCACATCACCTCGGGTCTCTCCAACATCTCCTTCGGCCTCCCCTGCCGCAAGATGATCAACATGGCTTTCCTCGTGCTCGCTATGCAGGCTGGTATGGACTCCGCAATCATCGACCCGCTGAACCGCGACTTCCAGGGTGTCATGTACGCCGCCAACGCGCTGCTGTGCGTTGACGAGATGGCGCTCGAGTACATCGGTGCGTTCCGCGATGGCAAGTTTGGACCCGTCGAGGCCAAGTAGCTCTCGCAAAAGTTCACGCATACAGTACGCTCCAGGGCCGGACCCTGCACAAGGGTTCGGCCCTTTTGTCAATACTGATCTAAACTTGCTCTAGGAGGGGCTGTAGTGAGAGGCGACTTGAACGGCGATGCGGTCGGAAAGAAGTATGTCGAGCTCCCTCCAGATAACGACCCCAAGTTCCTGGGCATCTTCACTCGAGACAGAAGCTTCTACCGCGCCTTCATCCCGCTGATGCTCGTCATAGCGCTTCAACAGCTCTCCGCACTGGGAGTCAACCTCGTCGACAACCTGGTTCTGGGAACCTACAGCGAGCTGGCCCTATCGGGTGCCACTCTTGCCAACCAGTACCATTTCATCCTCCAGCAGATAACCCTGGGCACCGGCATGGGCATCATAGCGCTCGGCTCCCAGTACTGGGGCAAGAATAACACCGCCCCCATCAGAAACATAATCTCATTCGGAGTGAAGATCAGTCTGATGGTGGGGATAGTCTTCTGCGTCTGCGGACTCACCATCCCCAAGCAGATGCTCGCCATCTTCACCAACGACCAGGCCGTTATCGCCGAGGGGGCAAAGTTCTTAAAGATAGTGGCCTGGACCTACCTCACCTTCTCCATCTCCAACGCGCTGATGTACGCGATGCAGAGCGTCGAGACCGCCCATATCGGCATGATGATGTCGATAAGCACCATCATCCTCAACTTCACGCTCAATCAGTTCCTAGTATTCGGGCACTTCGGTGCACCTGAGCTGGGAATCGTAGGATCGGCCATAGCTACCCTAATCAGCCGGTCCATAGAGCTAATCATCGTACTTGTCTATATTCTTTTTATCGACAAGAAGCTGCGAATGAGGTTGATCGAGCTTCTGCGCTTCGACTTCACCTATGCCCGCGACTACATCCGCATAGCCACTCCACCCACCATAAGCGGAGCTCTCTGGGGAGTCGCCCAGGGTGCGCAGACGGCTGTTCTGGGTCACATCGGCGCAAGCGTGATCGCGGCCAACAGCATCGCAGTGATCATCTTCCAGGTGTTTGCGGTGGTGGGCATGTCGTGTGCCAACTCCTCCTCCGTGATCACCGCCAAGACGATCGGCGAGGGCAGACTCGACATGATCCGCTCCTACGCCAAGACGCTGCAGGGCATCTTCGTCATACTCGGAGTAGTCTCGGGGCTGGCGCTATTCTTGTGCAAGGATGCGATCGTGGGGTTCTACAACATCTCGGACGAGACGGCGGTGCTAGCAATCGACTTCATAATGATACTCGCCGTCACGACGGTGGGCACATGCTACGAGTATCCAGTGGAATCCGGCATCGTAGCCGGAGGCGGCACCACGAAGTACCCAGCGATAGTGGACAACCTGTTCATGTGGCTGTTCACAATCCCCTTCTCGGCGCTGAGTGCCTTCGTCTTCTGCTTTCCGCCGCAGGTGACGTTCATGTTCCTCAAGGCCGATCAGATCCTCAAATGCATCCCCAACTTTATAAAGGTGAACCGCTTCCACTGGGTTAGGATCCTCACTCGCGAGGAGGAGGAAACCTCTAAGACCTAGGGGAGTCGGATACGAGATCTGAACCTGAGACGGAATCGCCCCCGAGGGCAGTTGCCCTGCGGGGGCGATCAGTATCGCGCTCAGTTCGATTGAGAGTGGCTCTGCCTAGTGAGCCTTCTTCCTCTCTTTCCTGGGAACGTAGGGTTCGTGGGTCTCGTGGCGCAGGCTATCGTCTAGGTAGATCCTGCGGGAGATGTTGTCCCTTCCCAGGAAGTACGCTGCCCACGGGGATCCTCCCAGGAGATCCCAGTTGTTCGGCGGAACAATATAGCCTTGAAGCTTGTTCTCGCTGCCGTACTTGCGAAGCCTGTGGTAGGCCCTGTAGAAGATGCAGAGGCGCTCGCCCGGATAGACCTCACACCAGGCGTCGCTCGAGCCGCCGCACGGTCCGTTGCGTTGGCACTTCGGACACTGGGTCATCGGGCAGACATAGGCGGTCGAGGGCAGGCCGCAGTCACCGCAGTCCATGCAGCCGAACAGAAGCGACTTGCCGGTGTGCTCGATCGCGTGATGACGATGCGTGCCCTTCTTCTGCTCCTTGCGATACATGAACCACTGCATGAACGGGAAGAGCTTCTTGCCAGGCGTGAACAGTAAGCTGTGGACGATGCGCGAGAGCCTATAGGTCTTCTGCACTGCCCTGTCCTTGCGGGCGGGGGCGAGCTTGCTGCGCACCGGGAGGTTGAGTCCGGTCTCCGGATCCTCCTTGTAGAGGTAGAAGCCACCCGGGACGCCGTAGCAGAACTCACGGACATACTCGAGCCAGTTGTCCTGCATACTGTCGGCCATCTCTAAAATGGTGTTCGCAACCTCGGGGGTAAGGCCGATTCCTCCGATGTGGACCCCAGCATAGCCGAGCCCGCGGGCGACGGCCACCTGCTTGGCGGCACGTTGGATGCGCAGCTCCTTGCCCTTGTCCGGAGCCTTGGCCTCCTCCTGGAGAACGGCGAGGAACTCATCGGTAACGATGCAGCCGGGGAAGTTGCCAGCGTTCATCGACTTGGCGACCCCAGCCGGAAGCACGAAGATGTTAGCGAGCACGGGCACGTTGCTGAAGCCCTGCTCCTTCATGACCATCAGAAGTTCCTGCATCTTTCGGGCATCGAAGCCGATCTGAGAGATCAGGAACTTCGCGCCAACGTAGCACTTCTTATAGAGCTTGGCGTACTGCGGAATGGTCTCACCCTGGGTGTACTTGAACGGGTTGACGACTGCGCCCGGGAAGAAGTGCGTGGGCTTCTGGTGAGCAACCCCGCCGCGGGAGGGATAGCTGAGTCCCTCATTCATAGCCACGACATGCTGGATCATCTGGACGGCGTCGAGGTCGAAGACCGGCTTGGACCTTCCCGCATATCCGCTGATGGGATAGTCCCCGGTCATGCAGAGCAGACACGAGATTCCAGCGCGCTCCATCGCGTCGAGCTGGGACTCGATCTGATTGCGGCTACGGTCCTTGCAGGTAAAGTGAACGATGGGTGTGACGCCCATCTGGAGGATCTCCTCACCGAACTTGTCGGCCAGAAGCGCGGGATTGCCGCTCGGGTTGTCGGTGATCGAGAAAGCATGTACGCGCTTGTTCTCTGAAAGCTCTCGGGCTTCCTCGATAAGTGCCGCCTGTGCATCCTCGTTGGCACCGCGGCCGGGGATGAACTCGTAGGTTACTGCGAACTCCCCGTTTCGCAGGGCTTCTTCCAGCCTGTTCTCCATAAACCCCCCTACTCTTTCATTCTTGTCTTAACGTGCTCTTGAGACCGGCCATACGAACAGCCCCTCAACCTGATCTCATGTTGCGGCCGGTTCTTTGCAAACTGCTGCCTATACTAGCGATTTTCAATATGAAGATAACGGTTGTAAGCGCTATTATCGCCGGTTGGAAGCTATTCTCCCACATGCTGCATGGACATGATCGAATAGTTTTCGAGAAAACGCTCTTAAGTGGAGATCTTTGGTTGAAATGGCAAAACCCGTCCCTACTCGCTGGGAGTCTCCCATGTCACAAAGGCCCAACGGGACACCCTCTTGTACTGGAGCGTATATCCGCCCTCGGCGCTCGGGTCGGCGACGAGCCTTCTCGAGATGTACTCCTTAGCAAGCATCCTCTCCTCATCGGTCAGTTCGCCCAGCCTCTCGATTCTGTCCGAGACGGCCTCCTCCAAGCTCGAGTAGGCGTAGACCTTGTCGAACGGAATATAGCGGATCTCCGGATATATCCCCATCTGAGCAAGGATGTTGAAGAAAAAGACGATGTCATACTTGCCAACCGAGCGTCTACCGATGGCCTCCTCCAATCCGAGGTCCTCCATCGGCGAACCACCCGTTGCAAGCGTCACGGCGACGCGCTTTCTCGCGGTGGAGTTGAGCTTGTCTATGGCCATGCCGAGATCGGGGACGATTATCGAGCGCGACGCGATTGCCACGTCCACAGAGTTAGGCTCCACCCCGCAGGTTGCCCAGTCGTCCTCCCAAGCCATCTGGAGAGCACGGATCGAACCTGAGAGCCCCTCCTCCTCGATGTTTCGGCGCAGGTATTCGAGCATCTTAGGCGAGAAGTCGGCGGCGATCACGCTGTGACCCGCTCCACTTCTCGCGATGTTCAGGGAGAGTTCCCCCGTGCCGCAGCCCATGTCGAGCACGGTATCACCCTCCTCGAGCTGCAACAGCTCAAGAAAAGTCTCCGAGTACGACGATGTCTTGCGCTCAGCAAAGGAGTCCGCCCTAGAGTCCCAGTGGTCGCGGCCCTTGTACTCACTGCGGAAGCGCTGCAGCTCGCACCAGGCGCCCCTCCAGTCAAAAGCGTCGAAATCGAACTCCATTGTGCCTCCGATCAGACTCCACGCCACCCCTCGGGTTACGAGAGGAAGTCCTCGAGGATGCGCTCTTCTGCCTCCTGCTCGGTAAGACCGAGAGTCTCAAGCTTAATGAGCTGCTCGCCGGCGATCTTGCCGATGGCCGCCTCGTGCATCAGCAGCGCGTCCTCGCTGCGGGCCTCGATGGCTGGCACGGACTTAACCGTCGCCTGGTCCATGATGATCGAGTCGCACTGCACATGCCCCGTGCATCTCGTGTCGCCGATGACCAGCGGTGAGAACGTCTGCATCGACCTGTCCTTGGCGACGCTTCGCGAGATCACCTGCACAGCAGAGTCCTCGCCCACCATCTCGATCTTCTGATCCGACACGGCGGTCTGGTCGCCATGGGTGAGCAGCTTCTCGGTGAGGACAAACTTGGAGCGGGCCTCAAGCCTCGCGTTTGTGACGCGAACGGTGGAGGTGACGCCCTTAATCTGCTCCATCATCATCTCGCAGTAGGAACCCTCCTCCAACACGACGTTGGTGGTTGGGTTGAGGATCCTGCCACCGGTTCCCTCTCCCTCGCCATAGTGCTTCTCCACGTAGTACACCCTGGAGTCCTTCCCCAAGAAGAAGCTGTGGATGCCGTCGTGCTCGCTGTCCTGGCTGCCGGAGTTGTGGATCCCGCATCCGGCCACGATGGTCACGTCCGCGCCCTCGCCGATGTGGAAGTTGTTGTACACCACATCCTTGACGCCGCTCTTCGTGACGAGCACGGGGATATGAACCGTCTCGCCCTTGGTTCCTGGCTTGATGAATATGTCGATTCCCGGCTTATCGGAGAGTGTGGAGATCTCGATATTGGCGCTGGAGTGCCTCTCGACGAGCTCTCCGTCCTTCCTGATGTTGAACGCCCCGGTGGGACGTGCATGTATGTTGGCGATCTCCCCGAGGAGGCTCATGTCAATCTTGTCCAGTGCCATCTCTACCGCTCCTCACTCGTTGTCTCAGGATCGATGTTCATACTGGGGATCAGAGTGCAGACCGGGTTGACCGTCCCTCTAGCCATCGACCCGATGAGGCCAGACATTTCCTCTTTAGAACCGGTCTTCTCAATCTTCCCGTCACGCACGAGGATTATCTCGTCGGCGAGGTCGATGATTCTCTCCTGATGGGAGATGATCACGATCGTGTTCTCGGAGTTCGCGGCGTGCATCATGCGGAACGTCTCTGTGAGTCTGTCGAAGCTCCACAGGTCGATCCCGGCCTCGGGCTCATCGAATATGGCCAGCTTGGGGTTGGATGCGAGTATCGTGGCGATCTCGATCCTCTTGAGTTCTCCGCCGGAAAGACTTTTGTCGACCTCCCTGTTCAGGATGTCGCTGGAGCAGAGGCCCACCATCGTGAGGTACCTGTTGCACTCGCACGAGGCTATGTTAGAGCCCGCGGCGATGGAGAGGAGCTTGCGCACCGTCATGCCCTTGAATCTAGCGGGCTGCTGGAAACCGTAGCCAATGCCAAGCCTAGCCCGCTCATAGATGGGCATGTCGGTGATGTCGGTTCCGTCGAAGATGATCTTGCCCGACGTTGGCTTCTCCACGCCCATGATGAGCTTGGCCAATGTGGACTTGCCCGATCCGTTCGGACCGGTGATCACAACGAACTTACCATCTGGGATCGTCAGCGACATGTCGTCGATGATGTCGAGGCCGGACGTGTCAGCGCGCTTGGAGTCCTCGACCGTAAAGGAAAGGTTCTTGATCTCTAGCAAGGCCCCACCTCCTGTCCTGTCGTTGCCGCCCCACGCGCTACCCAACATGCTCGGGATCTCCGCACTAGTCACACAAGCGCCGGGAACGGCTCTTCTATTAACTCCATTGTGCATCATCGGGTATACGGCAATGCCGATGCCTCGGCCAGACGTGGGCGTGGGTTTGCGTATGGCATCTATGCGCACCTGCAGCGGACAGCGGTCGGCGGCTCATTCGGCCAGCGCTAACGCGGGATCACTTGCCCGTCCACCTCGTCTATACGCAGTCTTTGGGCAGTGATCGTCGCGCCTCCGATGCCGAGCTTCGCCCCGTCGCCGAGCAGCATAGTTCCCACTACAGGAAACCCAGACAGAAAGGTCATATTCCTTGACCCGAGGTCTCGAACCCAGAGCCTCCCCTCCGACTCGAAGATCAGTGCGTGATGCCTAGACACTCTCGGGTCCGAGACGCCTATGTCGTTGTCCCCCGATCTCCCGATCCTCACCTCCGAACCCGCCCCAGAGACCAGGAGCGATCGCTTCTCGGCCCCAGGGATTCTGACCGTGAGCTCCCAGGCGGTTGCAGCGCCCTCACCCGGCGCGACCTCATCGCCCTGCGCGTCACCGTCATCTGCCTCGACCTCGGGCTTACCGGCTTCGCGGGCGTGGTCGCCGTTCCACACCGCCTCGTCGAGGGACACCCCACTCACATCCCCAAAATCAGACAGATCCAGCATCAGGTTCGACCCGTTCGGGGCGCTACGCTCCCTCGGTTCCTCATGGTTTTGCGCCGGCATCGGGTGCATGCACTCGTAGCACCTGTCCATGTCGTTGAACAGAAGCCCTCCGCAACAGGGGCATTTCCTCATCTCCTGGTTACCTCCCGTCCGGTTCCCCCGGAGTCGCCTGGTGGCACGATCTCCACAACATCGCCTTCCCGCCACCAGACGTCATCCCTTGTGGGTCTCTCGAGAACCGCCGCTGACCCTCTGCATGTGACGAGCCTTCTGGGCGGAAGCGACCTGATGGATCTGGTCACCCTTCCGGATGAATCTATGAAGGCGACGTCTATCGGGTATGCCATCCCGAAGGTGTGGATGGACGAGCAGGGGGTAAGCAGCGCCACCCCACCGTCGTCCAGAAGAGACGCTCTGTCATGCAGCAGCCCCATCGCCCTGTCGGCAAACCCGCACATCATCCTGAACCTCAACCAATCCTCGCCTCCCCTGTCCTGCGACCAGCTCGCATCGTCAGCCAAAAGCGAGCGTCACCGCAGTCGCACCATTGGATTGCGTGACCGTCACTATGGAGACGCTGTAGCCAAGATGGTCTGGCTCCGCCCTCGTGCAGACCGCCATCGCACCCCCTTGCTGCCCTGAAGGCAGGCTCCATCCGGCAGACTCCATGGCACTCGAGACCGCCCTCCATGCGTCGTCTGCTCCAATGTCGCCTCGATATCCCCAGACTCCCGCCTCCGCATCGGCCCCGATAAGCACAAGGCCACTGAGAGCCGAGATCGAAACCGGGCATTCGTCCTGGATCTCCCCGGCCGCATCTGTCACGATCGTCTCCATCTCGATCGCATCTGTCACGATCGTCTCTGTCGCATCCGACTCGCCGATCGCCTCTGCCCCACCCGATGCCTGGACGAGGGCCAGGGCGACCATCATCCCCAGAAAGCAGAGGGTAGTGGCAAACGCCGTGAGCATCCTGCGATTCCAAGGATTTCCCAAAAGACTCGCGGTTGTTCTCGTCGCGCGGCGCGTCCGCTTCTGGGTGCGACCCCCTTCATAACGTCCCTGCGTCATAGGAACCCTCCTGGTTCGAACGGATCGACGACGAAGCTGCAAGAGTGGCTCACACTCGGGATCTCGACCCCAAAGATGCCGCTCGGGAAGAACGGTGGAGTGAACTCCATAGTGCACGTGTACTCCCTATAAGAGGGAATGAGCGACACCAACAGACCGTCTCCATCGAGCTCGCCTCCGCCGATCTGCGACCTCTCCACCGAATCGACCTCGATCTCAATATGATCCGAGTCGGAGAAGGACGACTCCAGCTGCTCCTTTATCGCCTGCTCGCAACTCTCGGCGCTGTAGCCGCCGTATCCGGGGGACACCCCGAGCACGCGCACGGCCTCGGCCGAGAGCCTGTCAAACCTTGCGCAATCGGCCATGAACGCCACCAGGTTGACCGATATCATCGCGAGTATCAGGACAACAGGTATCACCACCACCAGCTCCACCGCCATCTGACCCGCATCCGACGCACTTCTCAGATGCCGGAATCGCCTCCGCGTAAGCCCAGGCGGTCCTGCGAGCGCTGGCATCAGTCTCTTGAGCACACTCATCCCCCACCTCCCAGGAGCTCTCCCGCGAAGTCGAGCACCGTCTCTTCGGGATTCGAGAAATCTGGGAGCGCGATCTCGATATCGCCTCCGAAGAATCCCTCGATCGTGAGGGATTCGGGAAGTTCGTCCAGCTGGAGGATCCCCCTCGCCGCGCTCATCACCGCGGAGAGGTCAGAGCCCGAGGCATCCAGCACGTGGATCGTATTGACCGTCACAGGTCTAGGAGTGGATAGATCTACAGGTTCTAGGTCGAGGGCGTCTAGGATCGCCATAAGTCCGTTGGCCGCCCACGACCCCAGAGGGGAATCTCCCAGACCCGGGATCGTACCGATGACCTCCTCGAGGCCGTCCCTCAACCCGGTGACACCATCCGAGTAGAACTGCAACGCCCCGCCCCAGATGCCGGCCAGCCAATCCAGCGCCCCCTCCAGCTGAGCGCCGGAACCCGAGTTCAGCGCGTCCTCGTAGAGAGATTCCATTGCTGTCGAGATGATGTTGTCGCCGTCCTTGGGCTCTTCCTTGGCAAGCGCCGAGGCGGATATGGCCATCCTTGCGCCGATGCGGGCCTCACCATCCACAAAGAGCGAGCTGAGCACCCCGGGAGCGACATGCTCCTCGAGATCCACCACGACCGCGATGCACCCCGACCTCCCGGGAGGGCTCGGGTCGTAGCGCTTGTCCCTGCTGGAGACTATCTCCAGCGCATCCGAGTACGAGTCGAGCGACGACTGCGCAGACTCCCTTGCCCGCTCCGTCTCCTCCACGTACTCCTGGGACAGCTTCTCGTACTCCTCTGCCAGGGCGGCGACCTTCCTGTAGTGGTACTCGAATCCGTTGTCGATCGAGCTGCTGGCAGACCCGACCCTTCCCATGTCGGTGGAGTTGAATTCACACTGCGCGCATTCCTCCCACGTTCCACCCTCCAACTCGGAAAGAGATCCGGTGCCGGAGCTCCCGGCCGATACGTAAGCCGGGCACTCGGAAGTCCCGTGGATCACCCCGTCGGAGGAGACCGGCCAGCTCGCGTCTGTAAACAGGCTGGTCTGCCTCATCTCGCTGGTGTTGGCCGGAAGGGTCGGGAAATAAGCCTCAAACGAACCATCCTCGGCCTCGCGTACGTATCCCTGCTCCATCTGCTCGCACGCATACGCATAAAACCTCTCCCTGCAGGCGGAGCGCACCTTCTCCTCGAGCGAACTCGAGTTCGGGGCCTCCGCGGACAGCCGTGCCGGGTAATACGATTTTGCTCTCTCGAGCGCAACAGAGAAGCTCCAGGAGTCGACCGAGGAGTAGTGTGGGTTGGACGCCCCGGAGAGACCCGCTAGAGTTGACGCCCTCTCCCGCATGCACGCCTCCGGATAGTATCCGCAGTCGTACATGTAGGCCTGCTGCTTCACGGATTCCATCTCCTCGGCGATCTCTGCCGCCGCCTCCGTACTCTCGGAGAGCTCCGCGTTGGACTCCTCTATACTCTCCTGCGCCTCCTGGACATCCGATCCGTCGTCGAGGGCGACCTCGCCACCCTCGAGTGGAACTAAGATCGACAACCCCACCATCGAGTGGTCACCCATGACACTGGAGTTTGCAGATATGACAGAGGCAGAATTGGCCGCAGCAAGGAATGGCAGTGCACCCTGCAGAGTATCGAGAGCCTCTGTCGCCGCCGCGGCGAACTTGTCCCTAGCGCTCGATACCGATCTCGACATGTTCATTAGTTCTGTTCCCGCCGTTATGGTAGCCGGAATACAACAAAGCACGATCGAGATCCCCAGCATCGTTATCGACATCAGCGACATGCTAAGCAGCATCGAGTCGACAACCCTGGCGATCACGTAAAACTCTGCCACGACGTTCTCGCCCGCTAGCGCCCCAGCATCCGCGGCAAACTGAATATCCGGAGACTCCGACTGGACCCACCTCACCTGCGCAGCCGAGAACACCAGAGCGAGGACGAGCATCATCGCCACCACCACCGAAAGCGAGGTGAACCCGCCATCGTCGCTGCAGAACGGATCCCTCACCACCCGCCTTCGAATCACCGGTCCAGCTTCCTTGGACACGATAGTTCCTTCGTCACCCACACGGAAACCGGATCTCTCCACAGACCCTCACCTCCAGTTCGGCACAACCAAACGCTTGCATAATCTGCCATCTCGCCAACCGGTGTGCGGTATCCCGCTAGTCCCATTGGGAAACCCAGTCAGCCGGGCTCCCACCCTGCTCCAGGACCCAAGCTGGTTGAGTGGGAGAGGTCGCCTCCACCTTCAGGAAGAAGTAGCCGTCCTCATCGAGTAGCCCCAGCGCTCCCACTACGAAGGCGATCAACGGCAGAGGCTCTACCTGGGTCGATATGGTCACGCCGACCTCTGCTGATGTCTCGCAACCCTCCAGCTCCACGTCCCATCCGTCCCCAACGTGAAACACACTCACATTGGGGACGGCGGACAGCTGGGACTCTATCGCTCTCACATAACCCTCGTCGGGGGCATCCGCGCTCCTTGTCGCAATCATCCTCACGCCCTGCCCAGCGGCCGACTGCATGACCATCAGGTCGTACAGGAGCACCACCGGCTGACAAAGGAGAAGAAGCAGGGTCATGGCAACGGGAAGAAGAAAGGCTGCCTCCACGGTAGCCTGCCCGCCATCCCGCAGCTCAGTACATGACGACATCCGTGATCCCCTCCACTGTGGTGTCAACCACATGCGACGCGCTCTCGCTGGCCCGCTCCACGAGCTGTCCACGCATCGCCATGGAGGCAATCGCCCAAAGCCCGACGGCGATGATCACCATCACCACGGACACCACGGCAAACTCCACGGTGGACTGCCCGAAGTCATCTGGAAAGAACCTGCTATCCCCCGCTCGCCTCCACGATCTCGACGATCTCCTCGGTCCCATATCGCACCATCCTCACCTCGGTTGACATGTTCAACGCCGTGGACAGGTTGCCGTCCGAGGTGTCGATCGACGTCGCGACAACCACCACGGCGCCAGTACCATCCGGCAACGCCGCCGCGCATCCCCAGTTGTCACCTGCCAGATCCATATAGAAGGAGTCCACGAGCACAAACCCGTTGCTCTCCATCGCCAAAAGGATCTCCGTCGCTGCATCGTCTATCGCTAGCGGCGCCGACACCGTCCAGACGCCAGCTGCCCCGCTTGTCTCGTACCCAGTGCAGATCCAGTCCTCGGGGATAGGAACAGGAGGATCCGCAAGCGTCTCCTGCGCCTCCTGTCCATCGTCCAGAGCACCGGGTAGGTCTGTGTCCTCCAGGCTCCCCTCATCTTCCACGCTCCCCTGATCCTGGGAGACAGCACCGCCATCTCCCACTTCCACCCCATCCGAGACGAGCTCACCGGCCCCGCTGCCCGCATCGCCCAGATGGGCGAGGCGAACGACGACGGTGAAGGCAGCGATAGTCATCGCCACGATCAGGCCGATGAATACCGCCTGAAAGACGCGTCCATCTCCGGATCGGCCGGCCATCACAGTGAGTTGATCCCCTCCGCGATCGAGTCCCAGAGCTCCTGGAGCTTGTCGCGGAAGAGCACGACGGCGAGTATCGCTATTACCACCAGCACGCCAACAAGAATGGCGTACTCAGTGGTACCCTGACCTGAATCGTCGCCAGATCTCTCGGAGAGCCTATGCGCTCCCCTTCTGGCCCTCGCACCCACAATGTCCATCACCCTCCAGACGCGGACGGTCATCGCAGCGGCAAACCTGTACACGGCAATCACTCCCTTCTCATCGCGGATCTATCCGACCCAGCTACATGTTTCCCATGATCTCGAGCAAAAACGGCCCGGCTATGAGGATCATCATCGCCGGGAGTATCAGCACCCCGGTGGGGATAAGCATCTTGATGGGGGCCTTTGCAACAGCCTCCTCCCTGTTGGCACGACACTCCCTCCTGGTCTCAACCGAGAGCTGCCTCAAAAGCGGCGCGAGCCTGGTGCCGTATCTGAGGGATCTGCAGACCATATCCGAGAACCTTCGGAACGATCTTGACCCGAGCGAATCCGCGAGATCCGAAAGGACCTTCTCGCGTTCCGCCACACCCGTGCGAAGCATCCTCGCGGCGGGCCTGCACGCCATCGCGAGCTCTCCCTCAAACCCCTCAGCGTAGACGGAGAATGCCCCGTCGAACTGCATCCCGCCCTCCATGGCAAGACACACCACGTCGATCATCTCGGAGAGCTGAGTGTCGAGCTCAGTCCTAGATGGCCCTTTTGCGCGCCAACCCAGAAAGGGCAGGCGGATTGATCCGAAGATCCCGGATGAAAACCCATCGGCGTCGGTTGCACCGTCTCCCGCGCCGTCTCCTGCGCCATGCACGTCCTCTCTCGCTCCAGCGGTGCGCTGCCATCCGCGGACCCTGGAGCGTGCCCTGCCCCGAGCCGATGCGCTCTTGAGTCTGGTCGCGAGCTCGATCCCTAGAAGCGCACCCGCCACGGCGCAAAAGACTATGCACCCTCCCAGAGCAAGTGACCCACTCACCTCGAATCACCCACGTCCACGTCAAGAATCCTTCTGATGATCAGGATCCCGGACACCTCCATAGCGCATGCGACAATAAACAGCATCAACCCCACCGGGGAGGAGAAGAACCCGGCCACGGCAGAGGGGCTCATAAGCGCTATGGCCCCGAACATCGCCACCGGCATCACCGAGACGATCCGAGCCGACATCCTCGCCTGAGCCGTCTTGACCTCAAGGCTGCGCCTCAACTCCAGCGACTCGGAAACACTCGTGGCCACGTTGTCGAGAATCGGCTGAAGAGCCCCTCCCGTCCTCTGCTGAATCTCGAGAGCAACAGAGAGAAACGCAAGCGACCCGTGCCCCGAGTCGGAAAGCGAGATGAGCGCCTCCGGAAGCGTCTTTCCCGCCTTCATACCGGCGACTACCTCCCCAAACATCTTTCCTAGAGGATCCGGGGTCTCCATCGCCACCTGCTCTAGCGCCTGCAAAAAGCCGAGTCCCGACGAGTAGAAGACCCCCAGCGCCCTCAAAGCGTCTGGAAGCAGGTCCTCGACCCTTCGTCTCCGCTCCCTATTGCTCACGACGGCCTTCCCGCAGGCTATAGCGAACACGGAGAGTACGAGAACCAGTGCAATAAGCAGCGATCCTGTCAGGACCCACGAGAGCAGCAACCCCACCGCGGCGAGCAGCATGGATGTCTGCAGGATCCCCTCCGGTGTCGCCCCCAGGCCGCGGCTGATCGCGAACTCGGAGATCTCGTTTGCGATCTGCCTGATCGCCTTGATCCTAAATGCCCCACTGGATAGCCTCGAGAGCGCCGGAACACCGCCTTGGGCCAGGGTCTCTGTCAATGCGGATAGGGTCGCTGCAGGAGTCGCCTTTTCATCTGGGTCATGTGCCCTCATCCTCGCCCTGGCGACGACCGATCTCAGAAACGACCTCGCCCCGTCGATCGCAGCAGGGCCGATCATCCCCGCCGCAATGCCGGCCATCGTCACTGCTCCAACAGCGGCTGCAGTCCCGAGCGCCATGTCTCCACCTCCTCCTCGGACGCTATCCCCATCTCCGGTAGCCGATCGACCCAATCAGGACACCTCCATCCGTACGCATCGATACCAGCGTTCCAGCATGCGCAGGGCTCAAGTTTGACCCCGCCCGCATCCCCATGCGAGCACTCGGCGATTTCGCGCACCCTCCGTCTGCCGTCGCGGCATCTCTCCACATGGACTATCAGGTTGATCGCGGAGGCTATCTGCTCCTCTATCGCATCGACCGGCAGATCCGTCCCGAACCTCACCATCGTCACCAGACGGCCGACTACCTCCTGCGTTGAGTTGGCATGCAGCGTTGTCAGCGATCCGTCATGCCCCGTGCTCATGGCTTGGAGCATGTCGAGAGCCTCATCGCTACGGCACTCTCCAACGATGATCCTGTCCGGACGCATCCTCAGGGCGTTGGTCACCAGATCCCTGATGCTCACCTCACCGGTGCCCTCGGTGTTCTTGGCCCTCGACTCCAACCTCACCACATGGGGATGTTCGTCAAACCTGAGCTCGGCGGAGTCCTCAATCGTTATTACCCGCTCGTCGTGCGGCAGCTCCACCGAGAGCGCGTTGAGAAAGGTTGTCTTCCCGCTTCCCGTCCCTCCCGACACAGCAATGTTTCGTCTGGCTCTGACCGCCCATGACAAGAAACGAGCCATCGGCTCATCGAGAGTGCCGAGCTCCACCATCTCCTCGAGCGTGTACATCTTGTTCCTGAACTTCCTGATGGTTATCAACGGCCCATCGAGCGCCAGCGGAGCTATCACGACGTTGACCCTATGGCCTCCGGGCAGTCTCGCCGACACCATGGGGCTCTGCTCGTCGACGCGCCTCCCCACAGGTGCAAGAACCCGGTCGATCACCACCCTCATCTGAGCCTTGCCGGAAAACACGGCGTTGCTCTTGTGCAACACTCCGTCCTTCTCGTAGAAGACGGAACCGGGACCATTGGCCATAATCTCGGTTACGTCGGGATCGTCCATTAGATCTTGGAGCGGGCCCAACCCGATCACCATGTCACTGACAGACTTGATGGCGAGTTCCCGCTCGCTCTCGCGCAAGGTGGCGAATGCCGAGTCCCGAAGCGCACTCTCAAGTGCAGCGCGGACCTCCCGCGCGGCCCTCTTTATGTCGTCCTCCATGAGATCGGCGATCTTGGAGGCAGGTAGGGTGGCAAAGAGCATGTCCCTGAGCTCCCTTGAGACCCTGTCATCCACCTGCTTCGGCCTGTCCGCCGCACCTGCAGCCTCCACCCTTTCCAGCAGCGTCATCTCATCTCGCCATCCTTCCCTGGGAACCGTGGCCTAAGATCCCTCTCAAGATCCCCAGACCCGAGGGCTGTCTCGGTTTCTCGACACCCGAGCACCTCTCATTCGAGATACCCGGCACCAACTCCTCCACCAACTTGGAAACCGACTCCGAGAACCTCCCGCTGCTCTCCAGCAGAAGAGAAGGTCTGCCCATCGATAAGCACTCGTCCACCTCGCCTCCCCCGTCATCCACCTCGATCACCCTGTCTGCACCCAGCGTCAACGCGCAGTCGCAGGATGTCACCCGCGCCTGCCTCGAGCATCTGTTGAGCACGAACGAGATTCTCGATTGAGGAATCCCCAGCCTCACGCAGAGACCGGCGGCCTCCTTGCACGCGACGACGGAGCTGGGTCTTTGATCCATAAGCAGCACTATCCCATCCGCCTCCTCGAGCACCGAGGCATAGGGGTCGGACCAGTGCGATCCCATCGGGACCACCACCAAATCGAATCTGTCCTTGAGTGCAGGAATCATCCCGAAAAGGGCACGCTGCGACATCTCGCAGTACTCAGGAGGGGCGGAGGACCTGACGAGCAGGACGCCTCCTTTCTGGGGC
>CAYRYP010000011.1:0-7519 GCA_964428485.1 uncultured Coriobacteriaceae bacterium | reverse complement strand
GGCGATCGCCAGCACGAAGGATCTGCGGGACTCCACCCTCGCGGAATCGGTGCGACTCGCTACCCGAATCGCAACCGGCCTCTCTCCGACACGCTCAACCTCGGGAACGGACGCCGCCGCAACGGTTTTCCTAAGCATCTCCAGCGCCATGGCGCAATCGATCACCTCGTCCACAGATGCAGAGGATGCCCTGCTCATCAGCGAGCCACTGGCATGGTTGCTCACCAGCACGACACGCCTGTTAGGGGCGTCGCACTTGATCGCCGCAGCAAGGTTGAGCGGAGATACATCACCCACGCCCTCGCCGATCAATACCCAGGTGGAATCGGGCATGCCATGCAGGATGTCCCTGCACATCTGCCCCGAGACAGCCACATGTACCCCATGCGATATCTCGCCAATTCCGGCGTCTTTCATGTCCAGCCCGCACACGACCATCGACGCATCCATCGCATTCCTTCCCTTCGGATCCCGCAGGCGCAACCCCATCGGAGTCCCATGCTCACTGCTCGTCTCCGTCATCTCCCGACTCCGATACCACATCGGGCTGACTTCCGGGCAGTGACAGGTAGAGGTTTCCCGACCTGGAGGCCGCTATCACCTCCTCTACCGACTCCGGGGTTACTGCCAGCGTCACCCACGAGATGGATGCCCTGGACGCGGCTGTCCCAAAACCCTGCTGTGACTGCTGAGACGAGCCCGTGTTGGAGGTCTCCAGAACAAGAATCCTCTCCCCCAAAAGTCGCACGGAGCTGGAATCTGTCGCGTACACGTCCACCAAACTGCCGCTCTCCACAGCGCCTCCCACCGCGAGCACGTCCTCGGACGGGATGGTCACCGCCGACAGCCCGTCGGGAATGGAGATCGACTCGCTGGAGCTGCCGACCCGCTTCATTGTTATCGGCTCGTTGGCGAGTATCTGCGCGGTTGCCGTCAAACCCACGATCTCGGATGGATCGGTCACCGCACCCTCCGGCAACAGGTCCACCACCCACTCGAGTTTCTCCACGTCTCCGTTGGATATCACGTCCCCTGGAGATATGTCCCGCGTCGCGGTGCACACCTCGACGGTCTCCCCGCCATAGCGCGCTATCGCCCGCGCGCGCGTCTCCATCGACTCCGCCCTCACGTCTGATATGTAGAGGAGCATCAAGATCACCGCGACCGCTGCGCATGCAGCGCCCACGATCAGCCTCTTCCGGCCATGCATGAAAAAACCCGCCCTCCACTCGAACTGCCTGCAGCAACGAGTATGAGAGCGGGATCTAAACGGTCTTCCCTGTGTTTCCAAACAAGATCCAACCGGGTTTTAAACCTTATGAGAGTCGGATCCCAACAAAACGAGATCAGAGGATGCTAGCCCTCCTCGGCGCTGGTCATCCCATCTGCCAGGATCCTCTGCTCAAGGGCGCGCAGCTCCTCAGGGGAGTTGACGTTGACGAACGCAGCGCCCCTCGGATTGGCCTCGCTGATCTCCTCCTTGCCGATCTCGAGCACCCGGACACTCTGGAACCAGGAGGTAGCCCTGAGCTCCCCGGCATCCAGTGCGCGCTCAACCGCCTCTAGGCAGGTCCTCCTGCGATAGACCGCGTGGAAAGGCTCGTACCCGAACTTGGTCTTGGGGATCGCGACGTCTGCGCCGGTCTCCATGAGCCTTGTACGGAGATGCTCGATGAGCGACGGCGAGGGGAACACCATGTCACAGGCGATAAGCGCCACATAGTCGAGGGTGGAGCATGCAAATGCAGTTTTGATGCCTATCAGGGCACCGCGGTTATCCGTTCCATCGCTGACCAGTTTAAGCCTCCCCGACGCCACGTATGCGTCGAGAAAACCCATCTTCTCGGGCTCGTTCGTGGTTATCACCATCTCAGAGCATATGGGGAAGAGTCTGTTCACGCTACGCATGATGAGCGGCGCGCCGAGGAAGGTCACGAGCGCCTTAGAGGTGCCCATCCTCTTGGACTCCCCGCCCGCCTGGATAGCAACCGTAAGATCTGACATGCGATGGCTAGACACTTGGGCACCCCCACACGGCCCTGGCTCACACACGGCAAACAGCAAAACGGAAGCCCAGGAGATTTTGGCCCTGGGCACTGTACTCAATCAAGATATATTAGCCTACCTGGGTGCACCAACAAGATGCATGTAGCCCAAAACCATGTCACGGGCACCAACCCTGCGAGAAGCTGGCGGGTTCTACGAGTACCCAGTGGCTACCACTCGAACTCGTAGTCTACCGGACCACCCACGTCGAGCGACCTCTTGACATCGATGACCCTCTGATTGGAGGAGCCGCGGAACCTAATCCCCAGCGTCTTGAGCTCCTCGACGAAGGGGCCATCCACCAACACGTCGCACTCGTGCAGAAGCTCAACAGCCGCCTCCCCGAGCACCCCTGCCTCGATATCCTCGTACAGCGAGCCGGTGTAGGCCCACACGTCGAGTCCCAGCGCATGGCATCCCCTGGCTATCTCCAAACAGGCCTCGGGCTGTTCGAAAGGCTCTCCCCCGGTAAGGGTAACGCCCTTTAGAAGGGGGTTTTTGGATGCCTGGGCGACGATATCGTCGGTATCGGCCATCTGCCCTCCTGCTGGATCGTGGGTCTGCGGGTTATGACACCCCGGACATCTGTGAGAGCATCCCTGGGTGAAGACCGAGAGCCTGATTCCCGGGCCATCGACGATCGAGTCGTCAACAACCCCAGCGATCTTAATCTCCATCGATACCTCCAAGCGCAATCGTGAAGGAGGCGGCGTCCCGCACTCACACGGGGCTGCCGCCTCCACGGTAGATTTCTCAGAGCCGGTCCGGCCGGCACGTGGGCGCAGCTCAGATGCCGTGCTTGACCCTGTCGTGCTCCTCGGCGCGCTTGCCGTCGTTGAATCGGTCGAGGGTCCCCACCAGATAGCCGGTAATCCTGCGGATGCGCTCGAATCCGGGTCCGTCCTCACCCTCCTTGCGCCCACACTTGGGGCAGACATCTCCGATTATGCCGTTGTACCCGCAGACCGGATCGCGGTCGACCGGGTGGTTGATCGAGCCGTACCCAATCCCGCAATCGTGCATATGCCTGATCACAGCCTCGAACGCCTCGAGATTGTCCATCGGGTCTCCGTCGAGCTCGATGTAGCTGATGTGTCCGGCGTTGGTAAGCGCATGGTACGGAGCCTCGATCGAGATCTTGTCGAATGCGGAGATATCGTAGTAGACCGGAACGTGGAAGCTGTTCGTGTAGTATTCGCGGTCGGTGATCCCGGGCAGCGAGCCATAGCGCTCGCGATCCATGCGCACGAAGCGCCCGGAGAGGCCCTCTGCCGGAGTAGCAAGCAGGGTGAAGTTGAGGTGCATCCTCCTCGACATCCTGTCCATATAGTCGCGCATGTACCCGACGATCTCGAGGCCGAGGTTCTGCGCGCGCTCAGACTGCCCGTGATGCTCGCCGATCAGAGCAACCAGCGTCTCCGCAAGACCGATGAAGCCAATGGAGAGGGTACCGTTCCTGAGCACCTCGCGCTGCTCCTCGTCCCAGGCAAGCCTGTCGGAGTCGATCCACACGCCTTGTCCCATCAAGAACGGCGCGTTGTATACCTTCTTGCAGCACTGGATCTCGAAGCGCTCCAGAAGCTGGCGGCAGACGAGGTCTAGCTTGTTGTCGAGCAGCTCGAAGAACAGCTCGATGTCGCCCTTGCTCCTGATGCCGAGGCGCGGGAGGTTGATCGAGGTGAAGGAGAGGTTGCCCCTGCCGGGGGTGACCTCCTTGGTCTTGTCGGCGACGTTGCCCATGACCCTGGTGCGGCAGCCCATGTAGGCGATCTCGGTCTCAGGGGTTCCCTTGTAGTACTGCAGGTTAAACGGCGCATCCTGGAACGCGAAGTTCGGGAAGAGCCTCTTGGCGGAGCACTCGCAGGCGAGCTTGAACAGGTCATAGTTCGGATCGCCCGGGTTGTAGTTGACGCCATCCTTGACACGGAAGATCTGGATCGGGAAGATTGGGGTCTCGCCGTGTCCGAGACCGGACTCGGTCGCAAGCAGGATGTTGCGCATGACCATGCGACCCTCGGGAGAGGTATCCATGCCGTAGTTGATCGAGGAGAACGGGGTCTGCGCGCCCGCACGGGAGTGCATGGTGTTCAGGTTGTGGATGAACGCCTCCATCGCCTGGTAGGTCGAACGGTCGGTATCGGCCTCGGCCTGACGCCTCGCGTAGTCCTGGGCCTTGTCGATGGTCTCCTCATCGCATCCGAGCTCCTCGGCGATCAGGGCTTTCTCGGCACTCGTGTAGGCGGGGTCCATCTTGAGTTCGGGCATCTTGCCGGTGCTCTCGCAGACGCGGTCGACGATATCCCTAACAACCTCCTGGCTGTTGGCTAGCCCGACAAGCAGGTCAAGTGCCATCGCGAGATCCTTGCGATACATCCTCTTGAAGGTCTTGCGGACACCGAGGGCCATGCCGTAGTCGAAGTTGCAGATCGACTGACCGCCGTGCTGGTCGTTCTGGTTGGACTGAATCGCGATGCAGGCCAGGGCCGAGTAGCTGCTGATGTCGTTGGGCTCGCGAAGAACGCCGTGGCCGGTGGAGAAACCACCCTCGAACAGCTTGACGATGTCGATTTGGGTGCACGTGGTGGTCAGCGTGTAGAAGTCGAGGTCGTGGATGTGGATGTCTCCCTCGCGGTGCGCCTTGGAGAACTCCGGGGCCAAAACCTTCATCTCGTAGTACTTCTTGGCCGACTCGCTGCCGTACTTGAGCATGGTGCCCATCGCGGTATCGGCGTCGATATTGGCGTTCTCCCTCTTGATGTTGGAGTCCGCCGCCTGCGACGAGGTGATCTCATCGAGGGTCTTCATGAGGCTGGTATTGGACTCGCGAATGCGGCTGCGCTCGTCGCGGTAGCGAATGTAGCGCTTGGCGGTCTGGACAAAGCCGTTCTCAATCAGGACCTCCTCAACGAGATCCTGGACGCCCTCAACCGTGGGAATCCCCTCGATGGCCCCGTTGATGATCTTGGCGACCACCTGCTCGGCAAGCTGCTCGGCGGTATCGCGTCCGTCCAGGTTGCCCGACGCGATGATCGCCTTGTCTATGGCATCGGTGATCTTGGTCACGTCGAACGGAGCATGCCTTCCGTCCCTCTTGATGATAGTGTCGATCGCAGTTGTGGTGCCGGCCTCGCGGATGTCCCTGTCCTGCATTGTGCTTTCCTTCCTGGTTCGTTTCGTTGCGCTCGTCGGCAAAGCCGATGTGCCGCTTGTTCCCAACGTACGCCTGGGTCGTCTCCTCGTGAAATCTGCATTGCCGCCGAAGACGACCACCCTATAAGCCAATCGCGGTTTCTTTTATTCGTAGCTTTTGCCGAGAAGCACAATATATTGTGTTCTTAGTTTTTAGCTCACAGAAGATATAGTATCGCAGCGAATATCCCCGTTCAAGCGATGGAGACGAATGCAGATGTGTTTTTCTGCCCATGAGACGGTGAGCGGCCAGCCGCGCTCGCACTCACGCGAACCTGCGCGAATCTCTCTTCCAGATGTAAGCCTGATTGCGGATTCGGATGTGGTTTTTCTCTACCGGCTATCTGCGGTCGCTGGTTCCCGCGACCTCCTGCATCGCGGCGAGAAACGAGCGATACCTTCGCTCGTCGAGCTCCCCTGACTCCACGGCACCCCTCACGGCACACCCGGGCTCGACGGTATGGGAGCAATCGGAGAACCTACACCCTAAGGCCAGCTCAGAGATCTCCGGGAAGGCCCTGGATACCCCCTCGCTAGAACCGAGCAGCAAAAACGACCTAAGTCCCGGGGTGTCTATCAGAAAGCCCCCTCCGGGCAGGGCGAGCATCCTCCGCGCGATGGTGGTGTGGCGCCCCTTGCCGTCGGAGGCCCTCACCTCCGAGGTGCGCTGCACCTCCAGGCCAAGCATGGCGTTGGCGAGGCTGGACTTACCCACGCCCGACTTCCCCAGCATCACGGCGCACCTGCCGCGTCCTATGAGCGCAAGTACCTCATCTGTGCCGGTGCCGTCCTCGGCCGATTCCAGCACCACAGGAGATCCTGCGCTGACGCCCATAGCAAGCTCGAGAGCCGCCTGCGGGTCGTCGCAGAGATCTGCCTTGCTGAGCACCACCGCGACATCGGCACCACTCTGCATCGCGAGCGCGATCTCCCGCTCCAGGTGCGAGACCGACGCCGCGACCTCGTGCGCGGGTGTCACCACAAAGACGACATCGATGTTGGATGCGAGCACCTGTGCCGCCCTCCTGCCCGATCCGGGACGCGACAGGGAATTGGACCTGGGAAGCACATTGAATATCACTGCGTTTCCATGCTCGGGAGGAAAGGCAACAGCAACCCAGTCGCCGACGGCTGACAGCGTCTCGGCCCGCTTCTTGAGCGCCGCCGTGTGCTCCGCGCGCACGTTGCCCCTAGGAGTGCACACAAGCGGCAGAGTACGGTCGAGCTGGATGACCCTGCCGGGCTCCAAATCCCTCTCCGGATACTGCGAGGAGCCGAGTGCAGCGTCCATGTCCGCACGCACCGCGTCGGGCATCTCGAACATGCTGTAGCTGATATCACCATCCATGCCGGGCTACCTGATCCTTTCCCACATGCGCTAGTAGATGATGGCCGTAACCGCCCCGAACACCAAGAGCGTCGGCGCAAGCGCGGCCACTGCAGCCACCCCAAGAGTCCGGAGCGCAGAGCCCGCTCATCTTCGGCATCGGCTGGAAATGTTAGCAGTCTTCGGGGAAAACTCAATCCACGGTGCCTGCGAGTCCCGCTGCCCTCGGGAGACGTCGCCGACCGTTTTAACGGCGATGTGGGATACGATATTGAGGTCATCGCGCAAGAGTGGCTAGGAGGCAGAGGTGTCCCAGCAGGACCGCACGAGAAACGACATAAAGAGAGCGTTTCTGGAGGTGCTCTCCGAAAAAAGGATGTCCGGTACCACCATATCTGAGGTGGCCAGGCGAGCCGGAGTCAGCAGGAGCACCTTCTACGCCCATTACGGCAACGTCGCCGCACTCTACGAGGACATCGTCTCCGACATGGCCCGCGACATCGCCCCACTGGGCGGAGAGCCCGGTTGCAAGAGCTGCCTAGAGGTCGCCTCGGACGGAAGGGTCCCCTTCTGCGAGCTTATAGCCAACCCCGGGAGATACGCTCCAGTCATGCGCGAGGGAAGATTCCTGGAAACGCTGCTCTCCGACCGCGGCCTCATATCCAGAAGCTCGCTGATCTCCGAGCTCATGGACTCCGGGTTGGACTTCCACCAGGCATACGCGATACTCGTCTTCCAAATGAGCGGCTGCTACGCCGCCAAAAAGGTGCTGGGCAGCAGCGAGCGCGACTGGCCCAGGATCAAGGATGCAGTGGACTCCTTCGTCGCCTCGGGTCTCGAGGGAGTCTCCGAGGGTTTGGCGCCCCAGGTGCCATGACGCACGTGCTCGCCGGCAACAACATCCCGAATGTGTGTCAGGAAAGAACCCCTGGATTTCCGGAAACAGGTGAAAATCAG
>CAYRYP010000010.1:0-27286 GCA_964428485.1 uncultured Coriobacteriaceae bacterium | reverse complement strand
ACAGCTCCTGAGCCTGTCGTCGACGTTTTTCAGGGCTATCCCCGCGCCCGGGGAGTTGCCCTTCTTGACCGCAGTCGCGGTCTCCGTGGACTCCATTCCCACGCCATCATCGGCTACCGATATCACAACATTGTCGCCGCGGCGCTCGACCTTTATGTCTATGTGCAGCGGCTCCCCATCCGGGCGCATCGCGTGTCCCACCGCGTTCTCGACGATGGGTTGGATTATGAAGGCCGGGACCTGAAGGTTGTCCAACCCCGGCTCCACGTAGCTGACGAGCCAAATCCGCTCGGACCCAAAACGCGCGCGCTCGAAACCAAGATACCGTAGTGTCTGGGTTAATTCCAGCTCGATGGTGATGAGGTCCTGAGAGCTCTCGAGCGTCCTGCGGTAGAAGATCGCGAATTCCCTCAAGAGAACCCTGGCCTGACGCGGGTCGGTGCGTATGAGCGATGCGATCGTGTTTATCGTGTTGAAGAGGAAATGCGGGTTTATCTGAGCCTGCAGTGCCCTCAGCTCCATCTTGGTGGCGAGTTCGGTCTTGGCGTCGAGCTCAGCGAGGGCCAGCTGGTTGGAGAGCAGCACGGAGAACCCAACCACCACGGCCTGCTGGGTCTCGTCGATATCAGAGGTCCTGGGATAGTAGAACTTGAGCACGCCCACAATGTTGTCCTGGACCTTGAGTGGAGAGGCGATACACCCCTTTAGCAGGCGCTCTGGGGTGTTCCGCTTTGCGACCACGAACTCGGCACCGTAATCAAACCTGCTGAGCAGATTGGGAATAACGGACGGCTCCTCCCCAAGCTCCCAGATCTCCGGACAACCGCAGTGCGCGAGAAGGCCGTTCTTGTCGATTATCGCGACGGCGTAGGCGTCGGTCAGGGGAAGCAGCATCTCGCATGCGCGCTGCGCGGAGACGGAGTCCAAGCCGTTTTTCATGAAGTGCAGGGTGTCGCCGGCCAGCCTGAGCATCCTGTTGGTCTGGTCGGCACGCACCTTGTCGTCGCTCTTGGAGAACCTGCCGAGGAGTATCGAGCTTATCGAGAGTGCGACCGCACAGAAGATCTCCCAGAAGAGCACGTCGAAGCAGAGGGACACCACGAGCCCCACGGCTGAGGCGGCAACGAGCAACGTTGCGACCAGGACAAGCATTCTGCGTTGGGAGCGCCGACTGGCGATGCGGGCGTCATTGCTTTGCGTCATCGCCATCATCTACCGTCGTCTGATCTATGGAGAGAAAAGTGCCGTCCTCCGACCCGCTTCCCGCCTCTACCTTGGCGTGCTCAAAAACGCCCTTGAGAGCGATGTCACCCTCCAGCAGCGCCAGCACCTCCGGCCAATGCCTCTGGAACGAAAAGTAGTTCGAGCAGTTCTGCTTAGCGTAGTCCATCGCGGCGCGCCTAGCAGACATCGCCGCCTTGAAGTACCCTTTCCTCTGCCCCGCTCTGCCAACGGAGCGCAGGATCGCGGTCATGAATATGTTGAAGCCTATCGAGGATTCCAAGAAAGGCCCCGGATATGGCATCAGCGAGCTCGTGGGAACCTGCAGCAGATCTATCTGCGTCCTCGAGAACTCAAGTTTGCGGTTCTCGTAGAGCCACCTGTAGATGTCCTGAGAAAACCGGATAGCCTCGCGCTTGGAGATCTTGGGTGGAATGCGCCTCAAACTCCAGGCGTTGTCGAACCAGATCTCCGAACCATACATTCGGACGTTGAGGAGGAAGTCGAGTCCCTCTCCCCTAGGGATCCACGGATCGAACGACACCCTGCGGAAGGCCTCCCTGTGAAGCGCGAGACACCCGCCACACGCAGTGTTGGAGGGAGAGATCCTGGGGCCCGTCATGGCGTTGTCTATCCAGGTGTTAAATCCCCTGTGCTGGTTCCAAAACCTGTCGTACCACTTGCGGCGCGCGCGTGCGCGGTAACTCCCCCTCCTATCGAGGTAGTAGCCCGACTTGATGAGGATGGGAACCCCGCTCTGAGTGAGCATACCCAGTCCATAACAGGCCTTCTCCACGAAGGCCGGCTCTTCGACGATCTCGTCATCGCCGATGAAGATAGCCTCGGTGTATCCCATGGACGCAGCGTAGATTAGGCCGAGGTTCTTAATCGCACCATAGCTCGTAAGGCTGATGCCATCGACGAAGTCCCCGGCGCCAAGCTGAACCATCCTGGTATGTAGGGCAGACTCCTCCCTATGTCCAAGAACCGTGATGTTCAGATCGTCTGCGAAGCCTGCGGCCTCGTCTCTCACCTTGGCGACCGCGCGATCCTCGCAGCCCCTCTCACTGACCACCAGGATGACCACATCGGCCGAGGGGTCTAACCCGCGAAGCGAGCCGAGGCATCGCCCGAGCTTGCCCGGGCGGTCGATTGGGGTCATGTGATCGTAGGTGTCGAGCACCCCCGTCCCGGCATGCTCTCCAGACGCACATATATATGTGGGTATGATGATGACGGGATTCACGTTGCTGCCTGGCTCCTGTCCGTGGTCTCATCGCGACAGCGCCAGCTCAAATGCCCACCTCCCACACCAGGTTGGCGAGCAGATCATCCCTATTCATCGGCTTGCAAGTCCGGTGTAGTAGGTGGCCTTGCAGTTAGCGCTATCAAACTGCATTTTTCTCCTACGACAGCATAAACCCAGTTCGCAAGGATTACTAGATATTACACACGGTCTTCGAATAACCGCGTGCGGCCGAGGAAGCGGGAGAGCGGGTACCCTATGACGTAGACGGAGACGAGCTCTCCTATCGCGATGCCCAGCACACCGACGCCATAGAGGATCGGGTAGGCGCCTGTCACGGCGATGCTCGTAAAGGGGATGGTGTAGGCCCCGGCGGCGGTCAGCACCAGCGGGAGGTAGGCCGGGATAATGAGAGCGTTCGTGACGACGGGACCAGCCAATGCCAGAAGCGGACGGTTGCGCAACCTCCAGCACCAGATCGCCCCGAGCACCGTGGCGGCGGTTCCGAACACAACATCGAGAAGGCCCATCGCGCCGGTGCCCGAGATCACGATGTTGATGATGTTGGCTATCGCGCAGCCGACTCCAAGGCCGGGGATGGCCGCCCTCGTGAACAGCGCAAAGGCCATCAGCGCTTCGGAGATCCTAATCTGCACGAGACCCCATGAAAGACCGCCGAGCAAGAACATGCACACAAGAGTGGCGGCGGCGTAGATCGCCGCGATCATACCGGCCCTAGCCACATAGACCGCCCTGCTCTCGCCACGGTGTACCGGATGTTCCGCGTTCATGCCACTTCCTCCTGCCCGAAACCTGAAACCGCGCCCTCTCGGCGCTTTCTGGAAGGTTCCTCACCTCTTTGTCCACACGATTCTTTGCGATTTACAGGCGGTTTTGCAGCATATCACCGCCGAACGGCAAGCCGGATGACAGCTAAGTTTCGTATTGTAGAATAGCCAATAGCCCGCCAAGGTCAGGTGGACACCCTCCAGTGAACACAACCGAGAGGGCATAGGACTAAATCGATACGGGGTGTTTCTTAATGGATCCGAACATAACTGAAATAGCAGGCAGGATCCGCGCGCTGCGCGAGGATCTGGGCTTCACGGCCGAGGACATGGCTCAGGCCACCGGGCGAAGCGTCGAGGAGTACCTCTCGCAGGAGTCTGGCCAGAGCGATCTAAGTTTCACCTTCCTCTACAAGTGCGCCGAGAAGCTCGGAGTCGACGTTATCGAGCTCCTCACCGGCGAGAACCCCCATCTCAAGGGCTACTCGCTCGTGCGCGCCGGTGATGGTCTGCACATCCGCAGGAGGGCCGGATTCGAGTACCTCCACATCGCCCCCAACTTCGACGGCAAGCTCTGCGAGCCCTTCGTCGTCCACGCCCCCTATCTCGAAGAGGAGCAGGACGCACCCATACACCTGTCTCACCACGCGGGGCAGGAGTTCGACTACATACTCAGTGGCAAGATGCGCTTTGCCTACGAGAACCACGTCGAGGAGCTCGGGCCCGGAGACGCGCTGCTCTATGATTCCGGTCGTGGCCACGGAATGATCGCCACCGGTGGCGAGCCGTGCGTGTTCCTCGCGATCGTCATACGCTCCCCCGAAGACTCGATCAGCGGAATTTCCGAAGGGGAATTCTGATTCCTTCGGGAGGCCCGCGACAGATTTCCCCCACAACCCATTTCTCCAGCGGACGGAAGATGCCAAGCACCAGCCGCATGGTATGCCCATGCCGGCTAGCGAAAAATGGGAGGAACCACAATGCGTAAGATAAACGAGAGGTACGTTCAGGAAACCTACGACGACAACGGGGTACTCTCCTCGTTTTCCCTCAACATCCCCGAGGACTTCAACTTCGGATACGACTGCGTCGACGACATCGCCGAGGCCGAGCCAGACAGGCGCGCGATGGTCTGGTGCAACCCCGAGGGCGAGGAGCACACCTTCACCTTCGCGGACATGAAGCGCTGGTCGGACAAGACCGCCAATCTGCTCAAGGAGCACGGTGTCAAGCGCGGCGACATGGTGATGGTCATACTGCGCAGGCACTACCAGTTCTGGTTCACCGCGGTCGCGCTGCACAAGCTCGGTGCGGTGATGGTGCCCGCCACATTCATGCTCAAGGAGCACGACCTCGAATACCGCCTCAACAGCGCCGAGATCAAGTACGTGATATGCACATCGTGCGGCTTCATCCCCGACGTCGTAGAGGCAACTATCCCGAGGTGTCCCTCCGTGGAGAAGATCTTCCTCTGCAATGGAGCCGGAGGTGGAATGGGTGATCCCAACGACCCCACCATCGGTAAGGCTCTCAGTGGCCCCGAAGGCATCTGCGCCGCATCGATCGAGCGCGAGGGCTGGATCGACTTCAACACCGAGGTGCGAAACGCCTCCGAGGACTTCGAGCGCGTGCAGACCAGCGCCACCGACCCGTTTCTGCTCTACTTCTCTTCTGGGACCTCCGGAGAGCCCAAGATGGTGCTGCACGACGGAGCGTACCCGCTCGCTCACATCGTCACGGCCAAACACTGGCACAACGTGGTAAGTGACGGCGGAGTCCACTTCACCATCGCCGACACCGGATGGGGCAAGGCCGTGTGGGGCAAGCTCTACGGGCAGTGGCTCATGGAAGCCTGCGTTATGACCTACGACTTCGACAGGTTTGTGCCTGCCGACATACTCCAGCTCATCCAGGACCACGGGATCACCACGCTGTGCTGCCCGCCGACGATGTACAGGATGATGATGCTCGAGGACGTGGACTCCTACGACCTCTCCAGCCTCGTCTACTCCACCACCGCCGGTGAGGCGCTCAACCCCGACCTTTTCGCCGCGTGGCGCGAGCACACTGGACTCACCATCTACGAGGGCTTCGGCCAGACCGAGACCCCGCTGACCGTCGTCAACACCATCGGCATGGAGGCCAAGCCCGGATCGATGGGCAAGCCCAACCCGCTCTACCACGTGGCGATTCTCGACGCCGACGGCAACGAGTGCAACGCGGGAGCGACCGGTGAGATATGCATCGAGCTCAAGCGCTACGAGGGCTGGGATAGGATTCCCGGCATCATGGTCGAGTACTACAGGGATGCGGAGCGCACCGAGAAGGCCATGCACGATGGCTGGTACCACACCGGCGACACCGCATGGCGGGACGAGGACGGCTACCTCTGGTACGTCGGGCGCAACGACGACGTGATCAAGTCAAGCGGCTACCGCATCGGACCCTTCGAGATCGAGAGCGTTCTTCTCGAGCACGATGCGGTTAAGGAGTGCGCGGTCACCGGGGTTCCAGACGAGATCAGGGGCATGAGCGTCAAGGCCACCATCGTCCTCTCCCCCGGGTACGAGGAAAGCGACGAGCTTACCAAAGAGCTCCAGACCTGGTGCAAGAAACAGACCGCTCCCTACAAGTACCCCCGCATCATCGCGTATGTGGACGCCCTGCCCAAGACCGTCAACGGCAAGATCCGCCGCGGCGCGATCCGCGATGCCGACCTCGCCAGCAGCAAGCAGGAACGCGATAAGAAGGACGGCCTCGTCTAGGGCTCGCGATCACGAGCTACCAAGACACAAACGAAGAGATATCGAGATTCCGAGATGCTCCTCTCCTACCTTGGGAGGAGCATCTCTGCGATCTGAACCGCGTTTAGGGCAGCGCCCTTTCTGATCTGATCGGCGACGATCCAGAAGGCAAGGCCGTGCTCGACGGTAGGATCTACCCGAAGGCGCCCGACATAGGTGTCGTCGGTTCCAACGAGAAGACCTGGCATCGGGTAGACGTTGTTGGCGGGATCATCCATGAGAATGACCCCTGGGGCCTTCTCGAATGCCTCTCGCGCCGCCTCCAGGCTGACATCGTCGGCGAACTCGACGTTAAGGGACTCGGCATGGCAGCGAAGCACCGGCACCCTGACACAGGTGGGTGCCACCTGGATAGCGTCATCACCCATGATCTTCTTGGTCTCTACGACCATCTTCCACTCCTCCTTGGTGGAGGCGTCGTCGAGAAAGACATCGATGTGCGGGATGCAGTTGAAGGCTATCTGGTGGGCAAATGCCTCAACGTGCAGCTCTTGGCCGTCGAGGAACTCGCGAGACTGTGAGTAGAGCTCGTCCATCGCCTTGGCCCCGGCACCGGAAGCCGCCTGGTAGGTGCTCACGACAACCCTCTTGATCTTCGAGAGGTCGTAGAGGGGCTTGAGTGCCACGACCATCTGGATAGTGGAGCAGTTGGGGTTGGCGATGACACCGCTGTGTTTGAAGGCGTCGTCTGGGTTGACCTCAGGGACCACCAGCGGAACGCCCTCCTCCATGCGAAACGCGGAGGAGTTGTCGATCATGACCGCGCCGGCCTCCACCACATGGGGCCTCATCTCGCGCGAAATACCGGCTCCGGCTGAGAAGAGGGCGATGTCGATTCCGTCAAAGGACTCGGGGGTCATCTCCTGGACCTCGATCTCACCGTCCATGAAGGGCAGCTTCTTGCCCGCGCTGCGGGAGCTTGCGAGCGCCACGAACCTGCTTGCGGGAAACCTCCTCTGCTCGAGAACCTTAAGCATCTCTCGACCGACCGCTCCGGTCGCACCGCAGACGGCGACAACAGGGTTTTTGGGCATCTCCTTGGACCAAGCCATTTTTCGCACCTCTTGCTTTCTCATCGTGAAACGGGGCCGGTCGACCAGAGATCGGCCCGCCCCACCTTCTGTGATCGTTGGATCGGCTCTCCGGCAACGGGCTGAGCGGAAAGCACGCGTTTTGGCTACCTCCCCTTGGCGGCCTTGGCGGCAAGCTCCTCGCTCGAGAGCTGGGTCTCCTCAAAGATGGTGCCGGAGTCCAGCCCGAACGCGGTGTGCAGGCACTGGACCGCTTTTTGTGACAGCGACTCGTCGACCACCACCGAGATCCTGATGGAGGAGGTAGAGATCAGCGTGATGTTAATCCCGTTCTCGGCGAGCACGTTGAACATCTTGGCAGCGATGCCGGGGTTGGTCCTCATGCCGGCCCCGACGAGTGAGATCTTGGAGATCGACTTGTCGATGAGGTAGCTGCGAGCCCCGAGATCGGAGACGAGCCCGTCGAGGATCCCCATCACCTTCGGAAGGTCCTTGAGCGGGGTGGTGAACGACATGTCGGTCATTCCGTTCTCGGAGACGTTCTGCACGATCATGTCGACGTTCGCGCCGATCTCGGCGACCGTGGAGAAAACCTTCGCAGCGATCCCCGGCTGGTCGGGAACATCCCTGAGCGTGACCTTTGCCTCGGAATCGTCGTGGGCGATCCCAGAAATGACTGCCGACTCCATGTCCGGCACCTCCTTGACTATAGTGCCCGGCTTATCACTGAACGCCGAACGGCAATGAATCTTGACCCCGAAGTTCCTTGCGAACTCCACGGATCTTGACTGAAGGACGCCGGAACCGCTGTCGGCGAGCTCGAGCATGTCCTCGTATGCGATCTCATCGATCTTCTTCGCTCTAGGACAGATCCTAGGATCAGCGGTGTAGACCCCCTCGACATCCGTGTAGATCTCGCAGACATCGGCCCCAACGGCTGCGGCCAGCGCGACCGCTGTGGTGTCGGACCCACCTCTGCCCAAAGTGGTGATGTCGCCCGTACGCGTAACCCCCTGGAACCCCGCGACGATGACAATGTTGCCCTTCTCCAGCTCATGGAATATACGGTCGGCCTTGATCTCGCGGATCTTGGCCTTTGAAAATGAGACATCGGTGACGATGCCCGCCTGGCCTCCTGTGAACGAGATGGCGCGATATCCAATCCCCTCGATGGCCATCGCCATGATCGCCATTGAGATCTGCTCGCCCGCGGACAGCAGGACGTCCATCTCCCTGCTGGGCGGGTTGTCGTTGACGGCATGCGCCAGCTTGACGAAATCATCGGTGGATTTCCCCATCGCGGAGACGACGACGATGACCTTGTCCCCCGCCTCCTTGCGGGCGACTATCCTCGCGGCAGCCTTCTTGACCCTCTCCTCGTTGGCGACCGAGGTACCGCCGAACTTCATCACGACCAGAGACATGTTTGAAAACCATCCTCCATAAGACTTTAAGGCCAATGAGATGATGATACCCAAGATGCCGACCCGTTGGCGTCCCAAATCAGGGGGCTTCTGTGGAAGGGCACGGCCTTGCGCTCGCGATGGTCACCAGTCTGGCGTCTTTGCCAAGCAAATCCAACGTCGTAGGAGTTCTGGTCTCCGTAATATGCGAGGGTCTTGTAGTTGACATCCGTGAAAAAGGCGATGGAACCCGCCTCTGAAAGAAACGGGTTCCATCGTACGGGTCCAAAAACCTCTCACGCGATGTTACAAGCCAAACACTTCCTTGTTGTAACGCGCGATCTCGTCGCATACGATCTCATCGGTGCGGGGGAATATTGCACCGTTTTTAAGCCCTGGCGTCAGGCTGCAGATCCAATGGCCTCCCGGTCCATACTCGGCCATAGCGCGGCGAACCTCCGCACGGATCTCCTCCTCGGAGGAATCGGCGCGGTCGACGATCGAGTCCAAACCGCCCATGAGAATCATATCGCCCGCCAGCTCCTTCTGCATCTTGGGGATGTCGTTGGTAGGAAGCACACCCTGCCATATATCGGCACCTATCTCGGCGAGGTCGCACACGATGGGCTCGAGGTAGCTGTCAGCATGATGAATGACGATCACGCCGGCATCGTGCATCATCGAGTACATCTTGCGATAGTTCTCCTTGAAAAAGCTGCGCCACACATCAGGCGGGAAGAACAGGTTGTTCTTGGTGCCCCAATCGTCATGGGAGTTAATAACATCAGGATGCAGATACTCTATGAGCAGCTCGGCATAATGGTAGCGCCATGCTGCAATGGCATCGATCAGCTCGTGCATGGCCTCTTCGACATCCTCGTCTATCAGGTTGACAAGCGTCTCCTCCATTCCCATGAGGAAGTGAGCCTGCTCGAACGTGCCCGTGCCGAAATGAACAGTGGACAGGTAGCCACGCGAGCGAATATCATCCTGCAGCTTTCGCGCCTCGTCCCATGCGCCCGGCTCAGCCGCCGCAGCGTCGATGTCGGGGAACTTCACGAACTCCTTCCAACGCAGCACGTCCGGGCATACGCAGTCATCGGGTGTCACCACCGGCATCGCGCCCGGCTCATGCTCGGGCCAGTCTACGCGCGTACCCCAGCGGTCGCGTGTGTTGATGCCACCACGGTGACGGTTGCCACGCAGGTAGATGATGAGCGGCTCAACCATGTTGAACTCGAATGGCTCCCACTCCAAGAGCATACGATCCGGCTTACCGTCCTTCTTCATCAACTCGTAGAGGTTTTCAATTGCAGTAAGTGCCATGGTGTAATCCTTTCAATCGGTATGTGTTATGACCGAAATCCCAGATGAAACGAATCCTACAACTGCTTAGTCTTGCTGCGCTTCAGACTCCTTGCGCTGCTGAATCTCCTTCTCCATGTCCATAATTCCCTGGTCGGTGAGCTTGAAGCCAATGAGAGGAATGAGCGACACCGCGAAGCAAATGATGGGCATCCATGTATAACCCATACGTATGCCCTCGGCGTAGATGGTCGGATCCGATGCGGTTGCGACGTAGCCGACTCCGGCCAGCACAGCAGGAATGATGACACCGCGAATTGCGACGCCGATCTTGATGGCTAGGGCGCAAAACGCCATGGCCACTCCGCGTGCAGAGGAACCCGTCTTCCACTCGCCGTAGATTCCACACATCGAGTACAGGTTCGAGGTCAGTCCATAAGCGATCCCGAAGAACACCTGCGAGATGAACAGCACGGCGCTTATCGCTACCACGTTCGCAGGTATAACGAGCACGGACAGCATCACTATCAGACAAGCCAAGGTGCCGAAGACCATCGTCTTCTTTGTGCCAAGTTTGACCACGACGCGCGAGGTCAGCATGGAGCCGAGAATGCACCCCAGATAGAAGAAGACAAGGATTATCGAGGAGCTGTTGGCATCACCGATAACGCAACGTGCGTAGTACGCGGTAAACGTCGCAAGCCCGTAGTAGGCGATTAGGCGGATGGCATCGTGAGCGAGGACGACGATGAGCTGCCCGTTGGTGACGATTGCCTTGCCCATATCCTTGAAGGTGACAGCCTTTGCGGAAGAAGTCTGGGTGTCGCAGCCCTTCGTAATGGCGTAATGGATGTAGTAGCACACCAAGAAGCACAGGGCCATGACGAGCGCGGCGACCGTGTACGCCGGAACAGGGACGTTGTCAGAGGCGCTACCCACGGTGAAGATGGCGAACAGCGCGCTCGTGATGATCGGGACGAGATAGGAACCCGCGAGCTTACCGATATTAGAGCCGAGTGCGATGCGGGCGGAAGCCCAGTTGCGCTCAGACTGCTCGGTAGACAGCATCGGGATGAGGTTGCGGTTGGCCGTCCAGCAGATGTTCCACACGAAATGGCTCACGATGTAGCCGAGGCTGCAGATGATGCCTGCAGTTATATCGCCGCCGATCTTCGTGAACATGAATATGAAGAACACAACGACGATCGGTGGGCATATCAAGAGCCATGGGCGATACTTGCCTTTTTTGAACGTGACCTTGTCGATCACGATACCGGCGATGACAGCCGACACCGCATCGACGATAGCGGAGAACGCCGCTATGAGCCCGGTGATATAAAGCGGTAGAAGCGCGACATCCGTCAAAAAGACGATGAAGAACACGGTCTCCATCGTGGACATCATCGAAAATCCGATTTCTGAGACGCCCCAAGCGGCTTTTACACTTTTCTTCAGAGCCACAATTTCCCCCTTCTTTTGTTTTGTTCAAGAACAAAAAGGTGCATCGTCGATACCTTTGGAGACAACCGGAAACTCCACTGCAGCCATCAATCCCTTGTTAATGCACAAACGATATGACCCGCTCTTTGCTCACCTCCTCTTGGATCCAAGCGAGACAGCTTGCAGAGACGACGACACACCAAAAAAAATCAGACGATAGCAGGAAATACCCAGCAGCTTTACAAGTGGAAAAGCTACATGAAACAAACGACTTCAGTCATCAACATTCTTCAGGATATTTAAAGTTGAAATTCGTCAATTTTGCGGAGAAGCTGAGTTTCGCACCGCCATGAGGAGCGAAATCGACAAGGAAGTTCGCTTGAGAGCATTGATGTCGCCGATATCAAACTCGCATATCTCGGAAATCTTACGGAGCCTGTAATTCAACGTGCTTCTATGTATGCAAAGCTTCCGTGACGCCTGAAGGGAGTTGTATCCGCAAGTCACATACGCCTGCAACGTATCCATGCAGTTAAATGACTCTACAGCCTCGTTTGCAACCAAAAGCCTGGCGCTCCTGTTGATGAACACTTGCGGATCTTGGACGCTTTGATCGACGAAACTGCCTATCAACGCCTCGAAGTAGACCTCCTCGAAGAACCTGCACCTACCAGAGAAGCCAAGTTCTGGATCGAACCGCATAGCAAGATCAGCCTGGGTGGAATAGATCCTAGCGTTCCAAAGACCTGAGAAACGCTCACTTGCAGAAAGCCTGCAGCCAAACCTGGAGGCCACAGATTCCATTCTCTCGATCGCTTTAGAAAACCCCTTTGTGTCGGGGGGTTGAATGATGGCCTTGACACCCCCGACTTCCAGAAATGGTAGGCACCCTTTAATGGAATACAATTCCTGGAGAAGATACTCGGACAGATAGTCATTGAGTCTAGGGGTCTCTAGCAAGACGATCACAAACTCACCATCTGCATCCACCCCAATGCTCGCTGCTTTCTGCCTCATAAAATCCCTATCGGAGATGACTCCTCTAATCACACCGTGACAGAACTGCTCGTACTTGAGGTTCTTCGGCATCGTAATTGAAGGATCGTTCAGTAAGGCCTCTGCGATATAGGACCCAAGCTCGTCGATGATCTCCACATCGTCTGGCCCAAGGTTATTGAGAATCGAGTGCACGAAGAAAAAACCCTGGCATTCATCATCAAGAAAGATCGGTTTGTTGATGACAGGGAAACTGGTTTCAGAAGACTTGACGATGGCAGAGCGTCCCTGCGAATCAAACCATCCCTCAGGATCATCGCCGGTCAACTTCTGAACCTCGGGATATGGAAAGTAGCCGTCTTTGACAACGTGGCTCCACACATAGCACGCTTCGGAGGAATCCTGGTCTCCGTAAAACGCGATCACCTTAAAGTTGGAATCGGTATAGCAAGCCGGGCATCCCAAGATATCGAAGAAGAGCTTGCATATCTCGGCCAGGCCTTTGGGCTTGTAAACCAATCTGCTCAGCTCCAACTCGTACCCGGAGTACCTTCGGAGAAGATCCGAGATAGCGCTGAGCACCTCTTCGCAACTGTACTTGGAGTCGACCACGACAACCTCGGCACTTATGAACGGAACATCGTCCGGAATACTGCCCGTGACGACCACGAAGCCCGATTCGGACTCCAACATAGCCTCAGACGGAATCCGATCGGTCACGTAGAGAACGCATGGCTCGAACTGCTGCTGATTTGGCAAAAGCCAGCGAACGTCTCCGTAGCGCATCTCTCTATCGGGCGAGGAGAAATCGATCACTGGAAACGGCAGATGTCTGCCAATGAAGCCAAGTGAGAGACGCATCTCGGGACTCCTTAACAACTAAGCGCGCGGAATACGAATCAGATATTTGATCAATAAGTTTGGGCTATAGCTCATAAGTTTATATCCAGCCCTCCCAGACTCAATGTTACGGAGGTACATAGAACCGAGATCAGCGCGCATTATGCCGAATGAACACCGTCTTGGAATCAAAAAAGAGATAAAGTGAGTGGACCGGTACACATGCTCCCTACCCGGCCAGGAGGAAGGAGGAGCGTTACCGGTCCGCTGAGGAGGTTAGGCGATGCAGGTTGACGCCGGCTCTTGCGTTAAATTGCATCGTCACATATTTGACATGGTCTATTATAACCACATGTCAAAGTCCGTAAACCGCTTTTGCCTTCTTTGTTTCCAAACTCGGCAAACGGATCCACAGCGTGTAGCGCCACAGCGTGTAGCGGCGCATGGACAGGGTCTCGTGGAGGCGGTTGAGAGACACCTGAGCCGAAGGTGTTATCTGAGGGTTTAAAGGAAATGGAGAGAATCGTATGTGGAGTGGATGTCATCCAAAAAGCGACAATGACCTTCGGGAATGCGCCGAACTGGGCAAAAGCCTGTCGAGGATGTCCCAGCCCACGATACTGGCTATTCTTGCTGAGGCCGATATGCCGCTTCATGGATACAGAATAGTCAAACTTGCCGCAGCATCGCCGATGTTCGGCGGACACAAGCCGGACGCTGCGGGCATCTACAGGACCCTCAAACGCATGGAGGAGCAGGGGCTTGTCTCCGCCTCGTGGGACACCCCTGACACAGGTGCCGCGAAGCGCTTGTTCACGCTAACCGACAAGGGCCGGGATTGCCTGCGCAGGTGGATAGACGCGCTGGCATGCTACTGCCTGACCATCCAGGATCTCAGGAAGATGGCCTCCGACGCGCTGGGCATCGAGTTGCCGGAGAATCCGGTCTGCCAGCACTAGTGCAAATGCAGGGCTGCCTTACACCGCGCCAGCCCACTCTTTGGATCTCATGAGCTTGAGCAGAGCTACGTTGACCTCGTCCTTTTCCGGGACTTCTCCCGGTACCTCGAGGATTGCATCTGCTTGCGAGAGTCCAGGGCAGCGCATCGCGTAGGCGAACCCAGCAGGGCCTATCCTCCCCTTGCCCACCCACTCGTGACGGTCCTTCTTGCTACCCAGCTCTCCAAGCGAGTCGTTGGCGTGGAAGAGCTTGAGTCTCGAAGTCCCCATGCCCTCGTCGAGCTCGCGCAGATAGCGATCCCATCCCTGCTGGCAGGAGACATCGTAGCCCGCACCCCAGGCATGAGCCGAGTCCACGCAGGTCCACAGCAGCTCGTCGCCCTCCCCGTCGGGAAGCCCGATCGCGTCGACCTCGGAGGCGATCATCGACATCTCCGTCGGGCACACGCCGAACTGCGTTCCCGCGCCGGAGGAGTTCTCGAGTATAAGAGGCGGCACCGACGGAGTTTCAATCGCAAGCTCCGTGCTCCAATCCGAGACGAGCTCGAGCGCTATTGCGCGTGCGTCCACGATAGATGTGGCGGCTCGCCTGGCGGCAGCATCGGCATCCTGCAGCTTGTCGTTGCCTACGTGGGTGTTCACCCCCGCGATCCCCAGCACCGCCGCAATGGCAAGCTCACCCGCCAGCGACTTCACCGACCTGTCGCGTATCTCGGGATCGGCGCCGGAAAGGTTGATCAAATACGCTGCATGGCTGTATACGACAAGCTCTGGATGCGCGCCGATTGCCTCGCGCATCTCACCCACCTTCTTAGAGCTCGGCATCGAGAAGCGGTACTGCCGCGCGTTTTTGGCGAAGATCTGGACGCATTCGCATCCAACCGACACTGCGTAGTCCGCCATCTTCCGGTAGTCCCCCATCACAGGGACGTGCGCGCCAATCCTCATACGGCCTCACCTCGAATCGATGGGAGATCTTAGCACAGTGCCAATTCATCCCTCGCCACCCCGTTGGCGCCCACGCTGCAATATGCGCCAGGCAGCCACGCGCATGGTGGCTGGGCATACGACTATGCAACAGGTCTGCTAAACTTGCACAAGCCATTCAAACTCTGCAGCCACGATGGCTCCGGGGTAAGGACTCGGGATTCGATCTGCGCGCAAGTCTCATAGGACCCGCGCGGGATCCTGAAAGGATCGAGGAGCAAATGTCCGCACTTCTTGCACAGTTACGAATCTTCGGCATAATCGCCGTGATCATCATCATCGCACTCTATGTAGTAACGATCATCTGGGTTGTCCGGGACGCCCCTCGCAGAGGCGTCTCACCGGTAAAGTGGGGGGTCATCTCGCTCATCCCGTTCTTCGGAGCGCTCGTGTACTCGGCCCTGCGCCCGAGCATGCTCCTGGCAGACAAGGAGGAGCAAGAGCTCGAATACCTGCTGCGCCAGAGAGAACTCATGCGCTACGGCGAGTGCGGCAGATGCAGCTACCCCGTGCGCGACGACTACATCGTCTGCCCCCACTGCGGCTCACAGCTCAAGAACGTCTGCCAGACCTGCGGAAAGCCGCTCGACCCCCATTGGTCGGTCTGCCCGTGGTGCTGCACCAAGGTCATGGGTAAGGCAAGACGCTCCCAGCGCGCTCACTCCCACGCCGCCGCAGGCGAGCACGGACATTTGCACGCCGATGCGGGATACGACGGTGCTACGCATGCCGATTCGCGCCATAATCAGGATAACCAGCGAACAGAGGTGATGTTCTAGCCGGGGCGGCGCGCGTCATATAACCAAGCTGGGCCGTCCATCCAACGCGCACTCTCGCGTTGAAGAGGACGGCCTTTTTGATGCGGTGTGAAGCACGCACATGTGTCTCCGGATGCAACCGAAGATTCCTTGAAATACTGGGATCGATCACATTCGATTGGAGAGTTGAGAGAGCTATGGACAAGATTTCGATCAAACTTCCCGATGGTTCGTCCAAGGAGCTGGATGCCGGCTCGACCGTGGTCGACGTTGCTGCCTCGATCGGAGCGGGACTTGCAAAGGCAGCGCTGGCAGGAATGATCGACGGCAAGTTTGCCGATCTGACCACTGTGGTGGAGGATGGCGCAACCGTGGAGATAATCACCTCCAAGACCCCGGTGGCGCTCGACATCATGAGACATTCGTGCGCGCATGTCATGGCAGAGGCGGTCCAGGAGCTATTCCCGGGAGCGCAGATAGCCTTCGGGCCCCAAACCGAGAACGGGTTCTTCTACGACTTCGGGCTCCCCAGGCCCCTGTCCACCGACGACTTCCCTGCCATCGAGGAGAGGATGCGTGAGATCATCGCCCGCGACGAGCCCTTCGTGCGCGAGGTCGTCACACGCGATGAAGCCAAGCGGATATTCGCCGACCAGCGCTTCAAGTCCGAGCATATCGACGAGCTACCCGCCGACGAGGAGATCATCATCCGCCGTCACGGCTCGTTCGTGGACCTCTGCTCCGGGCCGCACGTCTCCTCTGCCGGCAAGATCGGCGCCTTCAAACTCATGAAGGTGGCCGGCGCCTACTGGAAGGGCGACTCCGAACGCGAGATGCTCACACGTGTGTACGGCACTGCCTTCTTCAAGCAGAAGGATCTCGACGAATACCTGCACAACCTCGAGGAGGCCGAGAAGCGTGACCACCGCAGGCTGGGCCGCGAGCTCGGGATATTCACGATGGACCAGATGGCCGGAGTGGGTCTGCCGCTGTACCTGCCCAAAGGAGCGCGGATCATCCGCATCATGCAGGAATGGCTGCGCCGTGACCTCTACGAGCGCGGGTACGAGGAGGTCATCACCCCACACATCTACAACGCCGACGTATGGAAGACCTCCGGGCACTACGACTACTACCGCGAGAACATGTACTTCTTCAATATCAACGAGGGTGACGACGACAACCCTCGCCTGACCGAGTACGGCGTCAAACCCATGAACTGCCCGGGCCACGTGATGCTCTACAAGGCTGACCTGCACTCCTACCGCGATCTGCCGATGCGTTACTTTGAGTTCGGCACCGTCTACCGCCACGAGATGAGCGGCGTCGTGCACGGCCTTCTGCGCGCCCGTGGATTCACCCAGGACGACGCACATGTCTTCTGCACCCGCGACCAGGTCGTCGACGAGGTGGTAGCGATTCTAGATCTCGTGGACCACATCATGTCGACCTTCGGCTTCGAGTACACCGCCGAGATCTCGACCAGGCCGGAGAAGTCCATAGGCACCGACGATATGTGGGAGCACGCGACCGAGGCGCTGCGCCAGGCATGCGCCAGACACGGACTCGACTACGACATCAACGAGGGGGACGGTGCGTTCTACGGACCCAAGATCGACATCAAGGTCAAGGACGCCATCGGGCGCACCTGGCAGTGCTCCACCGTGCAGGTGGACTTCAACCTTCCCGAGCGCTTCGACCTCACCTACCGCACCGAGGAGAACACCGAGGAGCGCCCATGGATGCTCCACCGCGCAATCTTCGGCTCCATCGAGCGATTCCTCGGGATCCTGATCGAGCACTACGCCGGCGCCCTACCGCTGTGGCTCTCTCCTATTCAGGCCGTCGTGATTCCGATTGCCGACAGGCATCTCGACTATGCCAATGAGGTCAGCACACAGATCCGCAGGGCCGGCGGTCGCGTGGAGGTCTACGCCCAAAACGAGCCGATGAAGGTCAAGATCGCCAAGGCCCAAAGGGAGAAGGTGCCCTACATGCTCGTCGTGGGCGACAGGGAGCAGGAGGCGGGCACCGTCTCCGTGCGCGAGAGATCGGAGGGCAACCAGGGCAGCAGGCCCGTGGACGAGTTCCTCGAGATCATCAGAGAGGCCGCTCTCTAGGCCCGTAGGATTCGTCTAGTTGACAGCATGAGATATCGAGACGGGGCTTGATGGGAATCCGGCCCCGTCTTCACGTCGAGAAGACTTGGGGGAGCCGACTCGACGATAAGAGGAGACGGAAAGTAAACGGAGAGAAATGGGATGTGGCTTGCCGAGATAACGCTGCTGGGACTCGCTCTTAGCATGGACGCATTTGCCGTCACTATAGCCAATGCGTTCGCCTACCCAAAGTCACCAAGAAACAGATCGTACCTCGCCCCAATAGCTTTTGGCGTGTTCCAGGGCATCATGCCCACGATCGGCTACTTCATAGGATCCTACGCCACGGGGATCATCATGGCCTACCAGGGAATCGTCACCCTGGTGATACTCGGCTTCATAGGCGGAAAGATGGTCTACGACGGCATCAGGGAGATGAGGTCGCCGGGATCTGAGGAGGAGAACGCCTCCCACACACAGACCATCCACTCGATCGTGTTCCAGGCGTTCGCCACTAGTATCGACGCCCTCGCTGTTGGGGTCACATTCGCCGGAAGTTCAATGCCGATAGGAGTGGTGGCGATCCTGATCGCGCTCACCACGCTCGCTACATGCACGATCGCGTGGATCATCGGCCGCAGGTTCGGCCTGCTGCTCGGCGCGAGAGCCGAAGTGATAGGTGGGGCGGTGCTCATCGCTATTGGCATCAGAGCGATGTTCTTCTAGAATCCCCCACAACGCCTTCGAACTGGCGCAGGGCCAGTGTCTACTCCAATGGCAGCTTTACCGTAAACGTCGTCCCATTCTGCTGGTTGCTCTCGGCTGTGATGGTGCCACCCATACCGACCACTATGTTCCTCGCGATCGCAAGACCCAGCCCGAAGCTCTTCGATTTCCCACTGCCGGTCCTCGACTTGTCTGCACGGTAGAACCGATCGAAGACATGCGGGAGATCCTCCGCGGAGATGATGGGACCCCCATTGTTCACGGTTAGGACCGCCTTGTTCCGGTCGCGGCGGAGCACCACCTTCACATTTCCGGAGCCGCCCTCCACAAAGCCCTCCCCTCCCGAAGGCTCCACAAGAGCAGTCTCGGATGGTTGTGGCTTGCAGTACTTAATCGCGTTGTCGATGAGAATACGGATGACACGATCGACCCTGGAAACATCCCCGATGACGAAGAGGTCCTGCTCTATGTCGTCATCCACCAGCACACCATTCTCAAACGCCAGCGCCTCGAACTGAAGAATCCCCATTTCCACCGCCCCGGAGAGATCCACCGACTCCTGCGCGTAGCCCGCCGAGGAGGGATCTGCACCCAGCTCCGTCTGCGTCAACAGAAGAAGATCCTGCACGAGAGACTGCATCTTGGTGCCCTCGTCCTTGATTCCGTCTATCCATCGCATCTGCTCTTCCACGGTGGCCTGCGGTTTGGACTTGACTATGTCGCTGTCCGCCAGGATCACCGTAAGCGGGGTCTTAAGCTCGTGCGAGGCATCCGCGATAAAGCGCTGCTGCGACCTCCAGGCCTGCTCGACGGGGCGAACCGCGATTCCCGCGATCTTGTAGCAGATGATCACGACGACGATACCGATCAGACCGAATAGCACCAAGGAGAATATTGCCCTATCGTAGACGTAGCTCTGAAGATAGCTGGAATCCGTAAAGGCATAGCGGACCCCGCCTTCTATCTGTCTGCTGCTGTAGAAGAGGTTGTAACTGGCGATCTCACCGCTGTCCTGTCCGGAGAGTGTGATGATGGCAAGTACGTCCATGAGCACGTCGCTGTCCATGTAGACGTTGCCGCTCCGGACGATTATCTCCCCGGTATCCCACACCTCAACGCAGTAGACGAGGATCGATCCATCGTAGATCGGCTCATCGGTGCCATCGTCATCCTCGAAGCCCCCGATGTTTGCCACGATAGATTCTTTGGAATCCGCGTTGAGGGCGTAGTTCATGGCGCGCACGATCTCGATGCGATGGCTCTGGTAGCCCTCGATGTTGAACGCTACGAGGCCGAGTGCCAGTGTGACCATGATAGCGCCCGCCGACAGGAGGGTCAGGCGGCGCTTGAGTTTAGAGAAAAGAGAGGGGGGTGATCCCTTCACCAGAGTCATCCCCCTCCCACGTAGAATCTGATTCGCCAATCGTGCAGGCCGTCTTGGGAAATCCCGTTAAAGACAGGCTTTCAGCGCTAGGCCTTTTCCTGCATACGATAGCCCAACATCCGAAGAGTTGCTATCTCCACGTTGGTCTTGAGGTACTTGAGCTTCTTGCGCAGAAACGAGACATAGGCCTCGACGCTGTTGTCTGCGACCTCGGAATCGACCCCCCATACCTTGAGCAGGATTTGGTCCTTGGCAAACGTCTGGTTGGGATTGGACATGAACAGCTTGGCCACCTCGAACTCCCTGAAGCTCAAGTGGACGCTCTTCTCGCCGCACCTGAGTTCGCATGTGTCTAGATTGAGCTCCAGGTCGCCGAACTCGAGCTTCTCGAACACTACCTCCCCCTTCCTGCGCGAGATCGCGCGAATTCTGGCCAGTAGCTCCTCGGGTTGGAACGGCTTGGTCATGTACTGATCTCCGCCACTGTCTAGGCCGGTGACCTTGTCCGAAAGGGAGGTACGTGCCGTGAGGAACAGAACCGGGGTGGAATTCGCGGACTGCCTCATTCTCCTCACGATCTCAAAGCCGTCCATCTTGGGCAGCATGACATCTAGGACCATGACGTCGTATATGCCGCTCAAGGCATAGTCGAGACCCGACTGGCCATCGTAAACCACGTCAACGGAGTAACCGGAATCCTCGAGGATCTGCTCGAGCGCGTCGGCAAGGCCCTTCTCATCCTCAACGACCAGAACGTTCATCCGTTGCATCCCCCCTTCATGATTCTGAACCTTACCTTGGCAACCTGAAACGAACATGAAAGACAACTGAAAACGGATGATATAGCTATAGAGATCCTGTGATCAGCCCAACGGCCTGTAGTAGACATCCATCCCGGCACATGCCTGACAGAGCACATGCCCGTCGACGACGACGTCGCGCCCGTCGAGAACGCGCTCGCCGCACTTCTCGCACTCGACTCTGCGAGATGGCCTGCCAGGGAGGTCGCTCGGGTCCATCGTGATCTCCACCGGCATCACGGTGAACATCTCATCGTCGGTGAATCGCGCGAAGAACTCGATCGGATCGTCGTCGTGCCCGCATTGGCCGACCTCCACCGGGGCGATCCTGAAGGCCCTCTTGGAGGATATGTCGTAGAAAGTCGCAGCCATCTTGCCGTAATCGAACATCCTCAGACGGCGCTTGCCCGGATGCGCTCCCGCGACGGAGACCACGGCATCCGCGCAGCACCTATCGTTCTCGACGAACACCACGATGTCCCTGGCGTCCTCTGAACCTTCCAGACCGAAGAGCGAAAGTCCCAGTCTCGCCAACCTGGTCCCTATCACCTGTCCCGCGCACAGATGGCCGTGAAACTCCACAGCCCTGGCGAGATCCTCCTCAAACGTCCTTCTCATGAAAGCCACCTTTCGACCATCTCCCCGCCATGTCTCACCTGAGAGGCGGCAAAGACCAGGGGGACCTGACTCACTCCTTTATGACAACGGGTATTCCGCACACGAGCCTGACCACCTTGTTCGCGACGGTGGCGAGCCGATTGCAAAGTCTTCCAGTAGCCTCCCTCGCCTCCCGCTGCTCCCGCGAGATCGGAATGATGCCACTGCCCACCTCATCGCAGACCACTACCTCCTTCTGCGACAGCTCGTCAAACAGGCTGGGGGCGATGGCGGGATCTGCGGCCACCAGGTTTTGGAGGTTAGCCACTACGGGGGCGTCCCCGATGAAGCCATCGGATATGGACTCCGATCCATAGCCCAGCGATCTCACATAATCCAGCTTGCCGGACGCAGCGGCACCAACAACGAGTATCATCACGAGAACCTTCCGACGACGAAAGCCGCAACTAGAAACAGCAACTCTAGGACCTGTAGGTAGTACCCGGCGAGGTCTCCTGTCATGCCCCCAAAACCGTGTACCGCAATGCGAAGCATGATAGCGGACATAACCGCAGCGATGACGATGAACAGCACTGCGGCCATCCACGACGATGCGAATCCCAGGCCAACCAAAAGGGCCACAAGCATTATCAGGAGCGCCACGAGCGCCGGGCGCTTGTCGGTAGACTCCCTAAAGGTACCAAGCAATCCAGTGGACGTGGCCCCAGGAAAGACGATGCTCGCGATGCCACTCAAAACGCGCCCGATCACCGGAGCCATGCATATGCATGCCAATGTGTCGGGGCGGATCTCAATGGACACCGCGAAGGCGAACTGAACGAGCAGGTAGGTGGCGATTCCCATCGCGCCGAAGGAACCCACCCTGGAGTCCTTCATGATCTCGCGCCTGCGCTCGGGCTCGGTACGGCTGGCGATACCATCGACGGCATCCGCGAAGCCATCCATATGTATGCCGCCGGAGACCAGAAGCGGGGTGATCACGATGCCGATGGCCATCACGGGCGTTCCCAGCTCCAGCCATCCGCAAAGCGAAATCCATCCCCAAAGCACCAGCCCTATCACCACCCCTACAAGCGGAAAAGCCGCCAGGGAGTAGCGCATCGAACGCTCGTTCCACTCGATCCTAGGAGTGGGGATGATCGAGAACATGGAGAAGGCCATGACGATGGAGCGGAGAAGGGTCATCGTGCCATCCCCTCTGGAAGCGCTCCACTAATCACGATGGGGATGCCGCACACAAGCTCACAGACACAGTCCATGTGTTTGGCCAGCTCGATGTTCGCACGCCCTATCGCACGGGCATACTCGGCTGTTCCATCGTCGTAGGCGTCTAGGTACTCCGACCCTACGTCGTTGGTTATCACGATGATGTTCTCGCAGCGCCCGGCGAGATCGAGGATGTCGGAGACGACCTTCTCCCAAACATCGTGCATCGTGCCATCCTCGTCAAACATCTCGTTAGACATCAGGTTGCACACGCACTCGAGAAGGACTGTGGATGACGGGTCGACCTCCACCTCGCACAGGTCGGTCTGCCTCTCGATGGTCGAGAATCCCTTGGGTTCGCGCATCTTGCGGTGCCTGGCGATCTTGGCCAGACCCTCCTCCCCGTAGGGGCGCATCGTGGCGATGTAGACCCGGGGACTCCCCAACTCCATGGCCAGAGTCTCCCCAAACGTGGATTTGCCACATGCGGAGCCGCCCGTGAGCATCACCTTCACTGCTGGCTCTCTCCCCCAAGCGGGACGTAGGCATCGATACCGGTTTCGTTGAACGTCACCATCTCGTTGTAGACGGACAGCCCCATGTCCAGAAGCGAGATCGCACAGACAGCACCGGTTCCCTCCCCGAGATGCATGTCAGCGCAGATGATCGGTTCGAGTCCCAACTCATCGAGCAATGCGGTCATCGCGGGCTCGGATGAGACATGACTCGCGATCATGGCCACCTTGCTCGCCGGGCACATCCTTGCGGCGCACAGGGCCGAGACCGCAGAGATGAAACCATCTATCACAATCGGGACCCTATAGAGGGCGCCCCCGATGCAGGCCCCGGTCATGGCGGCGATGTCGAAGCCGCCAAGCTTGCGAAGCACGTCGAGGGCATCGTTCGGGTCGGGTTTGCTGACCTCTATCCCGCGACGTATCGCATCGATCTTGCGTGCAAGACCCTCATCCGATAGCCCAGAGCCCCTTCCGGTGACATCCTCGATCGAACGCCCCAAAAGCACCGATGTGATGGCGGAGGAGGTAGTGGTGTTGCCTATCCCCATCTCCCCGATCGCGATGATCCCATACCCCCTCTCGGCGAGGTTGGCGATGGCGAGTATGCCGGTGGAGATCGCTCGGGAGACCTGTTCTGGAGTCATAGCGGGACCCTCGGCCAGGTTGGCGGTCTGCGGCGCTATAGAGACATCGATCGTGCCGGGTGCGGAATAGACCATCCCGAGGTTGTACGGGAAGACATCGGCCCCGATTTTCGCGGACATCCTGCACACGGAGGTGTCCCCCGTAGCCATGTTGGAGGCCACCACCGCGGTGACGTCCTGATCGCTCTGGGTCACGCCCTCGGACACAACCCCGTTGTCGGCGCACATGACCGCAACCGCCCGCTTGGAGATGTCCACCCTGTCGTTTCCGGTCAGCCCGGCGATGCGGACGATGTCGTCCTCTATCCTGCCCAAGCCGTGCAGAGGCTTGGCTATCGAATCCCAGTTTCGCCTGGCGCGCTCCATCGCCGCTTCGTCTACCCCGGCGATCTGTGAGTTGACCGCCGCTGGATCGAACATCTCAGTTGGATCGAACATCGTATCTGCGTACCTTCCATGTGAGGCGCCCCGGTTTTCGCGGACCGGGGCGGTTGGATTTACTTCTTGCTATTCCTCGAATGCGAACCTCTCGCGGGCCGCCTTGACGAGTGCGGCAACATCACCTACGACGGCGTCTATCGAGTAGGGCAGTTTCTCGCCAGTGGCACGGTCCTTGACCTCCACAGTGCCATCCTTCACACCGCGCTTGCCCACGGTTATCTGATAGGGCCATCCCATAAGATCGTTATCGTTGAATTTGACCCCGGCCCTCTCGTCCCTATCGTCCAAGGCAGTCCTGATGCCGGCGTCGCGTAGCTCCTGCGCGATTCGCTCCGCAACGGGGAAAACAGTGTCGTCTCCCACAGTGAGCGGAACCACCGCCACCTCGGCGGGCGCGATTGAAATCGGCCAGACGATGCCGTACTCGTCGTTGTGCTGTTCGACGACGGCGGCGACCGCCCTGGTCACCCCGATGCCGTAGCAGCCCATGATGAAGGGTTTCTCCACCCCATCCTCGTCCATGTAGGTGGCGCCCATCGACTCGGAGTACTTCGTGCCAAGCTGGAAGATCTGCCCAATCTCGATGCCTCTGGCCTCCTCGAGCGGAAGACCGCAGACCGGGCAGATATCCCCGGGCCTCGCAGTGCAGAGATCTGCCCAAACGTCCACAGTGAAATCCTCGCCAAGCCTGGCGCCCACGTAGTGGAACCCATCCTCGTTGGCACCGCATACCCACTGCTGGCACTGCTGCAGACAAAAGTCGGCCATAACCTCGATGCCCTCGGGCAGACCCACGGGACCGATAGACCCCTTGTGAAGTCCCGCAGCCTCGAGAGCAGCGTCGTCGAGCAGCTCGAATCCCGGCACCGCCTTGGCGATCTTGATCTCATTGAGCTCGTGATCCCCGGGAACGAAGACCACCCTGATCCTGTCATCGGACCCCTTGCCCACGAGCGCCTTGACGGTGCGGGACTCGGGGATACTCAGGAAGGAGGCAAGCTCCTCGATGGTGTGGATGCCGGGAGTGGCGATCTTCTCCATCGCGGCCACCTCGTGGACAGTCGGGTGAATTACGGCCGTGGCGGCCTCGACATCGGCGGCGTAACCACATGCGCAGTAGACCAGCGCGGCCTCACCCGTCTCGGCAAGAGCCATGTACTCGACGGAGGTGGACCCGCCGATCTGACCAGAGTCGGCCGCTACGGGCCTGTACTCCAGGCCAAGCCGCTCACAGACCCTAGCATAGGCTCGCCCCATCCTGTCATAGTGCTCCTGCAGAGACTCCTGACTGGAATGGAAGCTGTAGGCATCCTTCATGATGAATTCCTTGGTGCGCAGAAGCCCGAAGCGCGGGCGGATCTCGTCGCGGAATTTCACCTGTATCTGGTAGAGCGACAGTGGCAGCTCCTTGTAGCTGCGGAGCTCGTTGCGAACGATCGAGGTGATGAGTTCCTCGTGGGTGGGACCGAGGCAAAAACCGTGGTCGTTGCGGTCGGAGAGCCTCATCAGCTCGGGGCCGTAGTCATCCCAGCGGCCAGACTCATGCCACAGCTCCGAAGGCTGCAGCGCCGGCATCATGATCTCCTGGGAGCCCGCGGCGTCCATCTCCTCGCGGATAATCTCCTCGATGCGTCTGAGCACCGAAAAGCCCAGAGGCAGGAAGGTGTAGACCCCACCCGCGATCTTGCGGATCATGCCGGCACGAAGGAGCAGCTTGTGCGATGCGATCTCCGCATCCACCGGGTCTTCCTTGAGCGTGGGCGAGTACAGCTCGCTCATCCTGACGATCCTGTTGATCAAGGCGAATCCACCCTTTCCCGTTTCCGGGCGCGAACCAGCGCACCCTGATGGCGGGGCATCTCCCACGGCATAGGTGGGAATCGCCCCGGTTGGTTGCATAGACCTTTCAATTCTAATGCAACCCATGCACTACAGTCGCTCTATCTCCTCGAAGAGTGCGTCGATGATCTCGTTCTCCGGAACCTTGCGTATGACCTCCCCATGAGAGAAGATCGTGCCCTGCCCCCTGCCGGCAGCCATCCCGATGTCCGCATCCGCGGCCTCGCCCGGACCGTTGACAACACATCCCATCACAGCCACCTTGATCGGCTTGGCAATCCCCTGGAGCCTGCGCGAAACCTCCTCAGCTATCGGGATCATGTCGATCTGAGTCCTGCCGCACGTGGGGCAGCTGACCAGCTCGGGAAAGCGCCTCCTCATGCCAAGCGACCCGAGAATCTCCCAGGCAACCAACACCTCCTCCTCGATGCCGGCCGTGAGCGAAACCCTCATGGTATCCCCAATGCCCTGCGCGAGAAGCATGCCTAGTCCAACGGCAGATTTCACGGTCCCCTGCCTGAGCGTACCGGCCTCGGTGACGCCGATATGAAGCGGTATTTTAGGAAGCCTTCTGGAGAGCTGCCTGTAGGTCTCCACCGTCGTCGGAACATCATGTGCCTTGGCTGAGACCACGACATCTCCAAAGCCCCTCGACTCGAAATGAGCCACCGACTCCTCCGCACTAGCGCACAGCTTCTCGGGGAGACTCATGCCCTCCATGTCGCGGAACCTCTGCTCGAGCGAGCCTCCGTTGACGCCGATGCGAATCGGTATCCCCGCCTCTCCCGCCGCCTCGATGACAGCATCCACGCGCTCCACCGACCCGATGTTTCCCGGATTTATCCGAAGTTTGGCGGCTCCTCTGCGGGCGGATTCGATGGCGAGCCTGTGGTCGAAGTGTATGTCTGCCACCACCGGCAACGGCGAGCGAGCACATATCTCCCCGAAGGCATCCAGAACACCCGGCGTCGGGACGGCCAGCCGCACGATCTCGCATCCGAGATCAGCCACACGGCCGATCTGCTCGAGTGCCAGCTCCACATCGGAAGTAGGGGTGGAGAGCATCGTCTGCACCGCTACCGGAGCCCCGCCGCCTATCGCGACCTCCCCTACATGAACCTGCCTTGTGAGCTGTCTTGCCGATTTGGCCTCAGAGCCCTCCATGCTCCCCTCCATATCAACGCCTCCGGCTGTCAACGCCGGTCCTTGTTGGCCAGAAACTCCCTGCCCATC
>CAYRYP010000009.1:0-28350 GCA_964428485.1 uncultured Coriobacteriaceae bacterium | reverse complement strand
TCCAAGAAGGCTCTCGCTGAGGCCAGCAAGTAGTCGGAGTACGAGAAAGGCTTTTAGAGGGGCGTGCCGCAGGGTGCGCCCTTTTTCTTTCCGATCGACTTTGACTTAAAGGACTTTCCCGCGGTGCTTGGACAGGATGCGATGAGCGTCGTTTCTATCACATCCCAGTTGGGCAGGATTCGAGATATCCCAGGAATAGGGCATGGCCCCACCTGTTCAACGGGTTGCGCTTTCATCACAAAGTATCTGTCATAATGTAAGCAACACAACAACAGGGAATGAAAGCGGCAATTCAGAACATGAGAAACAACTGGGATGTTCAAAAGCCCAATGAGGGCGACGTGCGCCTTCTTTGCGATGATTTGGGAATTCCTCGACTGCTTGCCTGTTCGCTTGTTTCAAGGGGCATCTCCGATCCCGATGAAGCCGAGCGCTTCCTGACCCCGTCCCTCGAGCGCGATTGGAAAGATCCGCTCTCGATACCGGGTCTCTCCGAAGTGGTGGACGTGCTAGAAGACGCGGTTCGCAGGCAGCGGCGCACGCTCATTTTCGGGGATTTCGACGCCGACGGCATTACCGCGAGCGCCGTGATGCTGCTCGGGCTGCGCGCGTGCGGTCTCGAGGCCCATGCGTTCATCCCGCGCAGGCAGGACGAGGGTTACGGTCTTAGCTGCGAGGCGATCGACCGCATCATGGGCCTCAGCCACAACGGCAAGCCCGCCGAGGAGCCCCCGTTCATCCCGCCTCCAGAGCTCGTAGTCACAGTGGACTGCGGGATCACCGGCGCGAGGGAGGTTGATTACATTCTGTCGCTGGGCTTAGACGCTGCAGTGACCGATCACCACAACCCCCAGGACGACATGCCCATCGGCATCCCCGTCTGCAATCCCAGACTCGACCCCGATTGCCCTTCCGGCGACCTTGCCGGGGTCGGAGTGGCGCTGAAGGTCATACAGGTGCTAGGGTCCAGGTTCAACAAGCCCGGCATCTGGCGCGGGCTGGTCGATCTTGCCGCCATCGGGACCATCGCCGACAGGATGCCGCTGTGGGGCGAGAACAGGGCACTCGTTGCAGCGGGTATGAAGATGATCCGCGAGAACCCGCGCCCCGGCATAATGCGCTCGCTCGAGCTGGCCGGTGACGACGCGCACGAGACCACGTCGACGTCGCTGTCGTTCTCGCTGATCCCGAGGATAAACGCGGCCGGCAGGGTGGCAGATGCCTCGAAGGCGCTCGACCTGCTTTTGTGCACAGACCCGCTCGAGGCGATGGATTTGGCCGCTGAGCTCGAGGAGATCAACACTCAGAGGAGGCAGGCTGAGGTCGAGCTGTCGGACTGCGCAGAGGAGGCCATCGCCAGCCAGTACCATGGCGGGCGTGTGCTGGTGCTTGCCAACGAAGGCTGGCATGAGGGCGTCAAGGGCATCGTCGCGTCACGCTTGGCCAACTGCTACGGCGTTCCGACGATACTCTTCACCGTGCAGGACGGCATGGCCCACGGATCGGGTCGATCTGTGGGCAGCGTGGACCTTTTCGAGGCTGTGTCTCAGGCAAGTGACCTGGTGGAGAGCTTTGGCGGTCACAAGTACGCCGTCGGGGTCACCGTGAGGTTCGAGAATATCGACGCCTTCCGAACCAGGTTGGAGGAGTACTTCGAGAAGCTGCCTGCGGAGGAGTTTGTCTCGTCTATCGAGGTCGATGGCACGCTTGATTTTGACGATCTCACGATGGAGCAGGTCGAGTCGCTCAGCAGGCTCGAGCCGTTTGGCCAGGACAACCTCGAGCCGCTGTTCTGCATATCGGATGCCTTCATCAACAGGGCGCGTGCGGTGGGGGCAAAGAAGAACCATCTATCGTTCTCGATCACCAACGGCGTGTCTGATGCGGCTGCGATCTACTTCCATTGCGATGAGACCGACGAATACTCCTCGTTCGCCGCCCCTGTCGACCTCGTGTTCAGCGTCCAGGTCGAGGAGTACCGCGGTCGCAGGCAGATAAAGCTCAAGGTCAAGGATATGGTCCCCTCCACCCAGGGTGACAGGTGCGACCACGCCGATCTGATCAGCTTCCTCGACGAGCTCTACGAGGGGATTTCGAGGCAGCGCGACGCTGCCAGGCCTGTGAACCCCGGCTACTCGCAGCCGGTGCGTGAGGAGGAGGCCGTCTGGATCCTCCCTACCGACGACGAGGAGCACATCGGCAGCTACGACATCAATCAGGAGCTGAGCGTTGCGCTCACCGGCAAACGGGAGCTCAAGCTTCATCCGGCACAGCGCCGCGCGCTCGAGTGCCTCGACGACGGCAAGTCGACTCTAGCCGTGATGGCAACCGGACGCGGCAAGTCGCTGATTTTCTACATACATGCCGCCAAGGCCGCGCTTATGGATGGGATGCAGAGCATCTTCGTCTACCCGCTGCGCTCGCTGGTGAACGACCAGTGCTTCCACATCGGACAGTGCTTCGCCAGGCTCGGCATGACGGTGCAGATCCTCACGGGCGAGACCCCGAAGGCCGATCGTGAGATGATCTACGAGAGTTGGAGCGAGGGTGAGACCGATGTGATCCTCACCACGCCGGAGTTTCTGAGCGTGCACCGCGACCGGATATACAACAGCGGTTGCGTAGGTTTCATCGCCGTGGACGAGGCGCACCACATCGCCCAGGACAACGAGATGCACAGGCCGGTCTACTCGAGGCTTGGTTTCATAAAAGAGAGGTTCCCGCACGCCACCGTGTTGGCCGTGACGGCGACGGCTCCCGACGAGGTCGCCGACACCATCGTGAACACGCTCGGACTTTCGGAGATCGTGGTAGATCCGACGGTGCGCACCAACCTCATTCTCGATGACCGCCGCGCGATACAGGACCGCGCAACATATCTCGCTACCCTGGCCGCCAAGGGCGAGAAGATGCTCGTCTACGTCAACTCCAGGCAGTCTTCTATCGACGTGGCGCGGATGCTGCGCAAGCGTCTGCCCGATATGGCGATGCAGATCGGTTTCTACAACGCCTGCCTCTCGCGCGATGCGAGGCTCAAGGTCGAGAGCCTCTTCCGCGACGGCGAACTCACGGTGGTCGTGGCCACCTCAGCCTTCGGGGAGGGGGTTAGCATCTCAGATGTGCGCCACGTGGTGCTATACCACATGCCGTTCAACCCGCTGTCGTACAACCAAATGTCGGGCCGCTGCGGGCGCGACGGCAGGCCGGCCGAGGTGCACCTGCTGTTCGACGAGGGGGATGCCAGTATAAACCGCGAGCTCATGCGCCGCTACTGCCCGACCCGTGAAGAACTGAAGCTCCTGTACAAGGTCACGCGTCAGCGAAACGACGTACTTGGCCGTCCAGTGAGCGAGGACGAGCTCTTGGACGCCTGCTTGCTTCAGGGTGCTAGAATGACGGTTGAATCCGTGCGGAGTGCCATGGCGGTTTTCACCGAGCTAGGTCTCGCGGACTCCAAGGTCGCAGGGGGAGTCAAGGTCTTCAAGATGCACAGCGGCTCGCGCAAGGTCGATCTCGAGTCCAGCGCTCGTTACCGGGAGGCACACATGGAGCTTGAGAGCTTCGACGGGTTCGCCAAGTGGCTCATGGAAGAGCGGGCGGACAGCCTCCTCGAGGGTGTGAACAGACCCCTTATCCCGAGAGGCTGAGGCTTCAGACCCGCTGGCGCGAGGTCCCAAAGATTATGCACAACGACCCTATCCAGCAATTCAGTGGCAACGTCGCGGTGGTAGAGCAGACGAGCGACGATGGCTATCAGAAGCTTCGCGAGAAGTGCGCGGCCTATCTGGATGTGGAGGACCTCGATCTCTTAGACCGCGCCCACGTGTTCGCGACACGTGCGCACGAGGGCCAGTTCCGTAAGTCGGGCGAGGCCTTCATAATCCATCCGATCGCTGTGGCCACGATCCTCTCGGACATCAAGATGGACGCCCCCACTATCGTGGCGGCGCTCCTGCACGACACGGTCGAGGACACCGAGGTTACCCTCGAGGATGTGACGAGCGAGTTCTCGGAGGAGGTCGCGCAGCTCGTCGACGGCGTCACTAAGGTTGGCAAGATCCAGATAGAGTCGCTCACCGAGGCGCAGTCGCGCAACTTCCGCAAGATGCTGATCGCGATGTCGCGCGACGTACGCGTGATCGTCATCAAACTCGCCGACCGTCTGCACAACATGCGCACCCTGATGGCTCTTCCCGAGGACAGGCGCATCTACAAGGCCAAGGAGACGATGGAGATCTTCGCGCCCCTGGCCAACAGGCTGGGCATCAACTCCATCAAGTGGGAGCTCGAGGACCTGTCATTTTTCTACCTTGAACCCGCGAAGTACGCGCAGATTCAGCGCATGGTCGCGGAGTCGCGCGAGGCCAGGGAGGAGTATCTCGCCCAGGCGATCGAGATGTTGCAGGAAGAGCTCGACAAGGTGGGGATTGAGGCCAGCATCACCGGGCGTCCGAAGCACCTCTTCTCGATCTACCAGAAGATGACCCAGCGTGGTAAGGGCTTCTCGGAGATCTATGACCTTATCGCGCTGCGAATCATAGTCAACGACGTGAAGGACTGCTACTCGAGTCTGGGTGTGGTCCACACGATGTGGCACCCGATGCCAGGCCGCTTCAAGGACTACATTGCGATGCCTAAGTTCAACATGTACCAGTCGCTGCACACTACGGTAATAGGGCCGGCGGGCCGCCCGCTTGAGGTGCAGATCCGCACGCAGGAGATGCACCGCATCAGTGAGTATGGCGTGGCGGCGCACTGGAGGTATAAGGCGAAAAACGCCGGCCGTAAGGTGTCGGAGGACGACCTCGACACCCAGCTCGCCTGGTTACGCAGGATGCTGGAGTGGCAAGATGACACGCAGGACCCGAAGGAGTTCATGGAGGCGCTCAAGGTCGATCTCTTCGACAGCGAGGTCTTCGTCTTCACTCCGAAAGGCGAGGTCATAAGCCTGCGAGCGGGCTCCACCCCGTTAGATTTTGCCTACGCCATCCACACCCAGGTGGGCCATCACTGTGTGGGGGCCAAGGTCAACGGCGTGATCGTGCCGCTTGGCTATGAGCTGCAGACCGGCGATCGTGTGGAGATCCTCACCCAGCAAAATTCCAGCCCCTCTAGGGACTGGCTCAACATAGTCAAGACCTCCTCGGCGCGCTCCAAGATCCGCTCCTACCTCTCGAAGGCGTCCAAGGGCGACGACGTGATGCATGGCAGGGACATCCTCGCCAAGGAGATGCGCAAGAGCGGCCTTGGGATCTCTTCGTCAAGATCCGTGGCCGCGATGAAGCAGGTGGCCGCAGAGCTTAAGCTCAACTCGTCCGACGACGTGTTCGCCCAGATAGGCAATGGGAACCTCTCTGGCAAGCAGGTGGCCAACCTCATGCTCAAGGCGATGCAGCGCAACGCTGAGGCTCGCGACGCCCGCGGCCAGGCGAGGCTAAACGAGCTGGCGGGAATGAACCTCGATGCCAAGAGTCTCAAGACCACTTCTACGAAGGCGCCGCCGCGCAGTCGCAGGAAGAACAATACCGGCGTCTCGGTCAAGGGCATCGATGACGTGCTTATCCACCTCTCTAGGTGCTGCAACCCGGTGCCGGGCGACGAGATCATCGGCTTCGTCACACGCGGGCGTGGGGTCACGGTGCATCGCAAGGGCTGCCCCAACATCAAGGACCGCAAGGAGAACCCCGAGCGCTTCATAGAGGTTGAGTGGGACACCACCAAGGACGTCACATACCAGGTGGAGGTCTACATTGGCGCAGTCGACCGTACGAGGCTACTCCAGGACGTGGCTATAAAACTCAGCGACCTCGGCGTGAACATCATTTCGGTTAACACCACGACCAAGCACGACGGATTCGTGGAGATGAGGTTTGTCTTCCAAACCGGGAGTGCCGATCACATCGACTCGATTCTGCGTGAGATGCGCACCGTCGAAGGGGTCTTCGAGGCCCGCAGGATGCTCCCGGGCGGCAACCAGCCCAACCGTAAGTAGGTACGTAGACAAGGAGGGCCGCGATGGCCACGCCAGACAAGATTCAAGTCGACAGCTGCAGGGTCGGGCCGATCATGACCAACTGCTACGTAGCGCGCAAGGGAGGCTCCTGCATGGTAGTCGACCCGGGCGATGAGGTTCAGACGATTCTCGAGATGCTGGGCGGGGCTGTGCCCGAGATGATATTTGTCACCCACCCTCATTTCGACCACATCGGCGCGCTGGCCGAGCTCGCCAAGGCAACCGGCGCCCCGATCGCGGCGTTTCGGAGCGCGGAGGGTGAGCTCGTAAACCCCGATGACCCGACGCTGCCGAGAGTCATGCAGGTCAAGCCGATCGAGAGGCTCGACGTTGCGTTGGACGACGGGCAGATCGTCGAGATCGGGCCGATGCGTCTCAAGATACTGCACACCCCGGGTCACCATCCGGCTGCTATATGCATCTACGACGAGGAAGACGGCATCCTCTTCTCGGGTGATACGCTTTTCCGTGGCACCTGTGGGAGAACCGACTTCCCCGGCGGGAACAGGGGTCAAATGGCCCAATCACTGCGCATACTCGCGCAGCTTCCCTCCGAAACCAAGGTCTACCCCGGTCACGAGGGAGCATCGACCATCGCGAACGAGAAGAACTGGATAGCGAGGATCTGACATGAACATACTTGCGATGCAACTCGACTCCAAACTGGGCGCCATGGAGGAAAACGTCGAGAGGGCGCTCGAACTCATAGAGATCGCCTCCGATTCCCCCAATCCGCCCGATTTGGTGGTTCTCCCGCCACACTACGTCTCCGGCTACCCGCTGCGTGGCCTCGAGTACTCCGACACTTTCCGCGAGAGGCTGCAGGGCGCGCTGCAGGCGCTTGCACAGGGCACCCCGGTCCCCGTGCTGATACTCTCCTACACCGAACGAGCCGGGGGATCGCCATTTGAGGACATGGAGGGCATCGGCGACGACTGGGCGGCCGATCCAGGGTTTTCCGAGGCCTGCCTCGACATCGCGGTGCTTCTTCTTGCAGATGGCGGTATCCAGATTCTCGAGGGGTCCGATGGCGACTACAGCGTGCTTTTCTCCGCCGTGGTGTCCGGCGTGGGTATAGACGTGGTGCTCGACGATATCGCCGACGTCAACGGCAACGAGCTGTCGGGCTCGGTGATAGTCAACCTTGTGGACGACACCTACGACATCCTGCGTCCTGAGATCATTAGCGGCGAGTTCCTCGCGCAGTGCAAGGGTGTCGCGCGCGACTGCGGTAAGTGGGTCGTGCGCGTCGGGTGCGTTGGCTCGCAGGACACTATGGTCTTTCCTGGTGGATCCGTGATCGTCACTCCGGAGGGGGATCTTGCGGGTGACGCGGTGCTCTTCGACGAGGCCCTCCTCTCGGTGGAGTTCGATCCCGAGGGCGGCATGGAGGCTGGTTGGGAGACCTCCTTAGAGGAGATCGACGACCGCGACTTTGGTTTCAGCGTTCGCATGGATGACGGCGGCATCGACGACGAGGCTGCGGACTGGAACGCTATTGTGTGCGCTGTTGCAGACTACGTGTCCAAAAACGGCTTCACCGACGTGGTAGTGGGCCTCTCCGGAGGGATCGACTCCTCGATGGTGGCCACTATTGCTACCGACGCGCTCGGAGCCGAGCATGTGCACGGTGTGCTGATGCCCAGCATGTATTCCTCCGACCACAGCGTTAACGATGCGACCGATCTCGCCGAGCGTCTAGGCATCCAGACCTTCACCATCCCGATCATAGGGCCGTTTGAGGCGTTTGAGGAGGCTCTCTCCGAGGCGTGCGGCGGCGCTGTCGAGGGCGTCACGCGAGAGAATCTGCAGGCCCGTATTCGCACCATCTACCTCATGGCGATGTCCAACAACTACGGTTGGGTGCTTCTCAACACAGGCAACAAGTCGGAGGCCGCGATGGGCTACTCCACCCTTTACGGTGACACCGCCGGCGCATACGCCCCGCTCGGCAACATATACAAGACGAGGCTCTACGAGCTTGCCGAATGGCGCAACGAGCAGAGCGAGGTCATCCCGCACAACGTCTTGGTGAAGGCTCCGTCTGCAGAGCTCCATCCCGGTCAGAAGGACCAGGATTCTCTGCCCCCATACGAGATTCTCGATGGCATTTGCACGCTCTACCTCGAGTACGGCTATGATCCTGCGGCGATCGTGGAGGAGGGCTTTGAGCCCGACGTGGTCGATAAGGTGCTCGGACTGATCGCCGGAAATGAGTACAAGCGCGCCAACGAGCCCATAGGACCTGTGATCGACGGCATCTCACTGGACGAGGACCGTGAGTGGCCGATAACCAACGCCTTCAGGGACAGGGTGGCCAGGTAAGAAGGTCGCCCGGCGCTGCTGGTCCGGCGGGGATCCTGCGTGGAGGCGGGCGCGTGTTGCGACCTTAGACCCGCAGACGTAGCCGTCATGTTGCTTTCGTGCTGCCTCCCCGAAACGAGACTCACGTGACTGAACGTTGGGTTAACCTATAGACTGTATGGCCGCGCTGTTAGAGGGCGCGGCATGAACGAAGAACTGAGACGCGCTGTGTGTGCGTAGAAGTATGAAAGCGACCACAGGAGGTCAATATGCCAATCATCACCCGTGAGGACGTCCGAATCCCTGTTGACGTCATGCCAGAGTCCAAGGACACCTACGTAGACAACTTTATGGCGGCGACCCAGGGCACCGGACGGCTGATGCTCTTCGCGTGCGATCAGAAGATCGAGCATCTCAACAGCGACTTCTACGGCGAGGGGATCGACATCGCCGACTCCAACCCCGAGCACCTTTTCCAGATCGGCAGCCAGGGGGTCATCGGGGTTCTAGCCGCCCAGCGCGGGCTTGTGGCGCAGTACGCCGAGGATTACCCGGAGATCAACTACCTCGTGAAGATGAACTCCAAGACCAATCTGGTCAAGACCGATCAGGATGATCCGTACTCCCCGCAGCTCTACTCGCTCGACTCCGTGCTAGCGATGCGTGAGGCGGGTATCAACATCGTGGGTATCGGCTATACCATCTATCTCGGTAGCGAGTACGAGTCCACCATGCTCTCCGAGGCCGGCGAGCTCATCGCCGAGGCTCATGCCAACGGACTGATCGTGGTCCTGTGGATCTACCCGAGGGGTAAGGCCGTCAAGGACGAGAAGGATGCCGACCTGATCGCCGGTGCGGCAGGCGTGGCCGTCTGCCTCGGCGCCGACTTCGTGAAGGTTAATCCGCCCAAGCCCGTTGATGGTGCCACCTCCGCTGAGCTGCTGCAGCGTGCGACGGCCGCCGCCGGGCGCACCGGGCTGGTTTGCGCTGGCGGGTCCACCGTGGATGCTGATAAGTTCCTCACCCAGCTCTGGGAGCAGATCCACGTTGGCGGTGCCGTCGGAAACGCTACCGGTCGCAACATCCATCAGCGCTCCCTCGACGAGGCTGTCCGCCTGACCAAGGCTATCAGCGCGATCACCCTTGCTGACTACGATGCCCAAGAGGCCCTCGACGTCTTCAATGGTATCGAGGACTTCTCGCTCGATAACTTGGAGTAGAGCTTGCAACCTGCCTCACCCCAAAGAAACAACAGGAGAAACGAGTCGTCCCGCTATCGCGGGGCGACCCATCAAAGGCAGAACTTCATAACCCGCATCGCGACGCACTGGTGGAACAGACTGCTGGGTGTGGCGGCTGAGGGCTCCTACGTCAGCCAGGAGGAGGAGTACGGGGCGCACCGCACCTCGCACGACTACATCTGGAACACCATAGGGCTTGCCACCAACAATATGGTTTTCCCTATCCTCACCATGGTCGTGACCCAGCTGTGCGGCGCGGAGCAGGCGGGCATGTTCTCGCTAGCCTTCGTCACCGGCCTGCTCCTGATGTTTGTGGGCAATTACGGCGTGCGCACCTACCAAGTCTCCGACCAGGATGAGGTGCACACGTTCGCCGACTACCGCCTCAACCGCATCATCACGTGTGTGGCGATGATCCTGATAGGCGTGCTGTACAGCCTGTTTCGAGGGTACGCCGGCCTGATGTTCACGATCACGATCGGCGTGTGCGTCTACAAGATGATCGACGCGCTGGCCGACGTCTTCGAGGGCCGACTACAGCAGAAGGACAAGATGTACTTGGCAGGCATCTCGCAGGCCTTCCGATCGGTAGTCGTCTTCATTGTGTTTACGATCGCCCTGACGCTAACGCGTAACGTCGGGGTCGCCAGCGTCGCGATGGCCGTGACGGCGCTCGGCACATTCTTCTTCCTCACGCTCCCGCTAGGACTTCTGGAGACTCCGCGTTCCAGGCACTGGACGGTGTCGAGCATCGCAGGGCTTTTCAGGCAATGCTTCCCGCTCTTTATGGGGCATTTTCTCTACAACCTGATCGACAACATGCCCAAGTTCGTGATGGAGGGCGTGCTCAGCTACGACAACCAGCTCTACTTCAACGCGCTTTACTTCCCGTCACAGATGATCCTGATAATCGTGCAGCTGATATACAAGCCGCTGCTGCTGAGGCTGTCGGAGGTGTGGGCTGATCCCTCGCAGCGCAAGCGCTTCAACCAGGTGGTCTTCGTGATGCTCGCCATCACGGTGGTGATCACGCTCGTGATGATCGTGATTATGGGATGGATCGGCATACCGATGCTGAGCCTGATGTACGGCGTGGACTTCGAGCCATACAGGGTGCTCTGCTACCTTATGCTGATCGGCGGTGGCATAACGGCGGTCATCGACTTTCTCTACCAGGTGATCACGGTGCTGCGGCGCCAGGACAGGATCGTTAAGCTCTACCTGATCGCAACCGCCTTCTCGGTGGTTCTCCCGCTGGTTTTCATCAACCTGATTGGACTCACCGGTGCGGTGATCTCCTACGTGGCGTCGATGGTGATCCTGTTCGTGCTGATGACCATGGAGTACGTAACGACCCGCAGGGAGATCGATGGGGGAAAGATCGACGTTGCGAGCATTACCTCCGGCGGCGGGCGATTCGAGGTATCTGTGCCCAAGATGATCAGGCAGCGCCGGTCGGGTGGGATCCATGCGCAGCGCGGTACTCGGAGGGGTGCGAACTCGAGCCGGCGCGAGGGCGCGCAGAACACAGGCGACCGGTCGCGGGCGCAGCAGCAACGCGAACAGCGACCGCATCAGGAGGGTATGCGTAGGTCTAGCGGCGCGATCGATCCCCGCTACCATGGGGAGCGCGCATCGGATCGCGTGGCTAGGCGGGCCCGCGAGCTCAGGCAAACTGAGACGGATGCCTCTCGAAGAAGTCGGTCCTCGGAGGAAGCTCCCTCAGAAGATGACCGCCGCGGCTGATCTCCTCGTCGCTGACAAATGGCGCGTAGCCGTCAAAGATGTGCTCCCAGCTGAGGAACTTCTCATCGGTGCAGTCCAGGTCTAGGTACTCGATGATCTTGCGTGTGCCGGCGGGGGCCACGGGCTCCATCAGTATCGTCGCCACCCTGAGCATGTAGAAGGCGTCGGCCAGAATATGCTTCTGCTCCTCGAGCTCTGCCGGGTCGTCGGTCTTTTTGTAGTGCTCCGACCAGTATCTATTGCACTCGCGCAGGTAACCATCCATCAGCGATACCACCATGTGCAACTCGTAGCGTGACATCAGTCTCTCGTACTCGAGGATCGTCTCGCGTGCAGCGTTCACGACTCCATCGCTAGGCTCGTGGATGGGGATGCGGTTTCCGGTGACCTTCTGTGCGGTGTAGAAGCACGAGCGGGCGAGTCTGTTGAAGATGTTGGTGAGAAGCGCCGACTCCTTGAGCGCCGGATCGGGCGACTTCTCGTTGGCGGTGGGGTCGAAGGGCTTGGGTTGGAAGCTCACCGACTTCATCCCCAGGCCTAGCGCTAGGAAGTGAGCCCGCAGCTGCTCGGGGTTGTAGTGCTCCAGTAGCTCGGAGGCCATCGGCGGCTTCACCTGACCCGAAGAGGACGCTTTCTTGTTGAGGAACAGCAGGTGATGGTTGGCGATGAGCTGCGTCTGCTTGAGCTCCCCACCGCTGTCCTCGCCCTCGGGCCCGCGCCCGTGCTCCGACTGCATCGCCGAGAAGAGTCCGGTCTGGGCCACGCCGTAGAAGTAGATGTTGTCCTCTCCGATGAACTGATAGATCTCGGCATCCTCCGAGCACCACCAGTCTCTCCAGTCCTCTGGGTCGAGACCCGCGAAACCGAGCGCCGCGGAGGTGAAGGAGATCGGTGCCCAGAGCGACTCGGGCCAGCACCAGACGGTAAGGCCGCTTTTGCCCTCTAGCTCGGGAGCTGCAACCCCCCAGTCGATGTTGCCAGTGAGACGGAAGGGCACGAGTGTCTTGCCGGTGCGAAACCTAACCCCGCCGCCCATGAGCACCCCGCGTGCGATGTCGCGGCTGGCGATATCCTCGAACTCCACCGTGAAAGATGACTTACCTTCCTCGGCGGGGTGCACCTCGTGAGCAGGCAGGTCCGTGCGCACGGCCTCGAACTCATCGTGGAACTTCTCCTGGATGTAGATGATTGGCGGCTCTAGGAACTCTTCTATCGACGAGAGTGCGAAGGGACGGGTCTTGCCCTCGGCTCTCAGGTTCTCGACATGTTTGCGTATGATGTCCCCGAACTCGGGGAGCTTAAAGTACCAGTTGGCAACTGGGCGGAGCTCCGGCACGGTTCCGGTGATGGTGGACTTGGGGGCTATCAGCTCCTCGGGGTTGTACTGATGCCCGAGATCGCACTCATCGGCGTAGCCCTTCTCCGACTTGCAGCCCTGTACCGGGCAGCGCCCGACGACCTGGCGCCCGTTGAGGAACATCTCCGCCTGCGGGTCGTAAAACTGCGCGGTGCTCATGAGCTCGAGGTAGCCGTTGTCGTAGAGCGTGTGGAAGAAGTAGTCGGTCATGCGCTTGTGGGGTTCTGCGGCGCATCCGAGTCCGGAGCCCTCGAAGATGTTCAGTGAGATCAGGTAGTCGTCGAGTGTGCGCTTCTGCGACTCGTGGTTTCGCATCACGTAGTCGGAGATGGTGCCAGTGAAGCCCTTGTCCTCCACAGCCTTGCGATGTCCTTCGATGATGGGGGAGCCGTAGCAGTCGGTACCAGAGACGAAGAGCACGTTGTCGGCGCCGATGCGGTTGCGAAGGAAGCGTGCGTACATGTCGGCCGGCACGAACACGCCGCCGATGTGACCGAAGTGAAGATCCTTGTTGCCATAGGGCATTCCCGCAGTGACCACAGCCCTCTTGGGAAACAAGGGGCGATCGGGTCCGGATGCCCCAGAAACGCTTTTTTCCATGGTGCCCAAAAGATCCTCCTGACTTTGTCGCTATCTTGGAAACGATAGCACACAAGAGGGTTTGCAACTGAGCATCGAAGGGGAGTGGGTTGCATAGCGAATCTGTATAATTCAGGCCATATCATCAAGGAAGCGTCCGGCCAAGGTGCGCCCGGTTCACGAGAGGTAAAGAAAAACATGAAGCAATCGAACCCCTGGGGTAAGGGCGAGAACCCGTTCAGCAGTTTCAGCAACTCCTTCGGTTTTGGCGGAGAGGGCGACTCAAAGAAGTCCGGCAAGAGTAGTTCCGGAAGCGGAAACGGATTCAACGAAATCGGGAACTGGTGGAGGTCCAAGAGCAAGCCCAAGAAGGCGCTCTGGATCATCATCGCCATCGTAGTCGTTCTGTTCCTCTACTGGTGGTTCCATCCCGCGCTGAACATCCGATCCCAAGAGCTGTGGATCTTCGTGGGAATCTTCATTTTGCTGCCATCGTTTTTGATACTGCGTGGATACATGACGGCCTATCGCACGGGCACCGACAAGCACCCACAGGACGACGGCAAGGCCATTCGTATGAAGCGTCTCTCCTGGATCCCCGTCGTGATCGCGCTCGTGGGCGTTTTAGGCGCGCTCTCCTCGGCAACCTTCTTCCCCGGCAATGCTGAGAAGTACGCCTCGGTGCTTGAGACTACCGATCGCGACTTCGCCACAGACATTCCCGAGGTCGACTACAGCACCATCCCGGTCATCGACCGAGACACGGCGAGCATCCTCGGAAACCGCGTCATGGGATCGATCTCCGACTACGTTAGCCAGTTCGAGATCTCCGACATCTACAGCCAGATCAACTACCAGGGCCGCCCCGTGCGCGTGAGCCCGCTAAACTACGCCGACATCGTCAAGTGGTTCACCAACCAGAGCGAAGGCATCCCGGCCTATGTGCTCGTCGACATGACCACACAGGACACCGAGATAGTGCGTCTCGAGAACCCGATACGTATCTCGGAGTCCGACCCGTTCATCAACAACGTCGATCGTTACGTACAGCTGAAGTACCCCTTCTACATGTTCGACCAGAAGTCGTTCGAGATCGACGAGGATGGAAACCCCTGGTGGATCTGCCCGGTCCAAGACCGCACGATCGGATTGTTCGGCGGCACCACCATCTCGCGCGTGGTGCTCTGTAACGCATCGACCGGCGAGTGTTTGGATCTGCCGGTCTCCGAGGTGCCCGATTGGGTCGACAGGGTATACCCCGCCGACCTTTTGATCGAGCAGTACAACTGGAGCGGCCTCTACCTCAACGGATGGTGGAACTCGTGGCTTGGTCAGGAGGGTGTCAAGCAGACAACGCAGACGGGCGAGGAGTCTGGCTACAACTACATCGTCAAGGACGACGCCGTCTGGCTCTACACCGGCGTGACCTCCGCCACCGGCGACGACTCCATCATTGGCTTTGTGCTGATCAACCAGCGCACCTCGGAATCGCACTTCTACTCGGTAGCGGGCGCAACGGAGGAATCGGCCATGACGTCTGCCGAGGGGCAGGTGCAGAACCTCCGCTACACCTCGACGTTCCCGCTGCTCATCAACATCAGCGGGCAACCTACATATTTCATGTCGCTCAAGGACAGCGGCGGTTTGGTGAAGATGTACGCGATGCTCGATATCCAGCGCTACCAGAACGTTGCGGTTGGGGACACCATCGAGGAGACGCAGCAGAACTACATGGCGCTGCTAGCGTCCAACGGGGTCGTCGACTCCACAACCAGCAGCTCCGGATCAACCGAGATCACGGGTACGATCAGCACGATGTACCAGGTGGTTGTGGACGGCAGCACCAGGTTCTACCTTACGCTCGAGGGTGACGACAGGGTCTTCGACTGCCCGGTCTCGATAGTGGGGATAGTGGCCTACAAGACCGGCGACACGATCACCCTCCAGTTCTACGAGGGCAGTCAGGTTTGCACAGTCACCGCTATAGGGTCAGGGGACGACCTTCAGACCGCGCCAGCCGACAGCACGGACACCGAAACAGCGACAACCGATGACGATGCCTCGCAGGGGACTAGCGAGGTCTAAGCATAGCGGCCGCTGCATCTAGGAGAGCTCGAGTGTCACTGGGCAGTGGTCGGAGCCGAAAATGTCGCTTCTGATGCCGGCGGACTCTACCTTGTTGGTGATGGAGTCGCTGACGAGGAAGTAGTCGATGCGCCATCCCGCGTTGTTCTTGCGCGCGTTGAAGCGGTAGCTCCACCACGAGTACATCCCGGTGGCGTCCGGATGCAGGTGTCGGAAGGTGTCGGTGAATCCCGCGGCTAGAAGCTCGGTGAACTTGGTGCGCTCCTCGTCGGAGAAGCCGGCGTTTCCCCTGTTGGGACCCGGGTTCTTCAGGTCGATCTCCTGGTGAGCGACGTTGAAGTCGCCGCACATGACCACAGGCTTTGGGTCTGCTAGGCCGGGACCCTCAGGCAGTGTTCCCTCCTCGAGACCCTTGCAGAACTCGCGGAAGGCGTCGTCCCATCGCATGCGAAAGTCGATGCGGGCAAGCCCGTCCTGAGCGTTGGGGGTGTAGACGTTCACGAGCCACAGTTCCGGGAACTCCACAGCACAGATGCGCCCCTCGTGGTCGAGCTCCTCGACTCCCAGGCCGTGGAGCACGCGCAACGGCTTCACTCTCGAAAAGACTGCCGTGCCGGAGTAGCCTTTCTTCTCCGCATAGCTCCAGTTGTCGAAGTAGCCCGGGAGGTCGAGCTCCACCTGCCCCTGCTGCAGCTTGGTCTCCTGAAGCGCGACCACGTCGGCGTTCAGTTCTAAAAACGCGTCCCCGAATCCCTTTTTGATCGCGGCGCGCAAGCCGTTGACGTTCCATGAGGCGAATCGCATGTCTTCCTCCCACGGGGTGGCCAGAGTCTTCGTGGACAACAATACTCGCCGCGTCCCCCAGCGCACTACATCGCGGCTGTGAGCGGATGTCTGTGTTATGTTGGGTTGAAACTGGTTTGATGTACCGATACTATTTCATCTTTGGAGTAGCTTTCCAAGTTTTCACAGGGGTCTAGCACGGATGCGCGGCCCCATGACCGCGACCAGGCCAGGGGTCCTGGGAGCATGCGAAGGAGATACAAATGGTTTTCGATAAGGTCAGGGACGTCATTGTTGACACCATCAGCTGCGATGCCGACGAGGTCACCATGGAGGCCTCCCTTGCCGATGATCTTGGTGCAGACTCTCTCGACGCGGTCGAGCTGAACATGGCCTTCGAGGATGCTTTTGACATCTCCATTCCCGACGAGGACATGCAGCAGATGAAGACCGTCGGTGACATCGTCGAGTACATCGAGGATCATCAGTAAAGACGATTTTGGGTGGTCCCGGCATCCGAGTTTGCATGCCTGACCCCGTCGGTCGCTCGCTTTTGCGGCTGAACCTCCGGAATGCCTGCCTTATGGGTGCTGGGGAGCACGGGGCTAGCGCAAGCATGCGCGCGATGTCCGGGGCCGTTTGCTTTTTCAAGATTTGGAGGGATAGATGAACAACGAGGAGATGCGCGACCTTATCCGCGAGTTCTACGACTCCCCGCTTTCGTTCCTCGAGATCAAAGACGGGGACACCTACTTGAAGATGAAGAAGCCGATGGGACAGGAGGCTCAGCCCATTGTCCAGCAGGTTCCGATCTTCGCTCAGCCTGCTGCTCCGATGATGGGCTCGCAGGTTCCCGCCCCCGTCCCCGTGCCGCAAGCTGATATATCCGCCTCCGTATCGCAGGAGGCCGTCGCAGACGACGACGTGGTCGAGATCGTCTCGCCGCTTGTCGGGGTGTTCTACGAGGCCCCCGCTCCTGGCGAGAAGCCCTTCGTGGCCGTGGGCGACCACGTTGAGGAGGGTGATGTCGTCTGCCTCATGGAAGCCATGAAGATGATCAGCGAGGTCAAGGCTCCGTGCGCGGGAACCATCGTCGAGATCTGCGCCGTCAACGGTGAGGCCGTGGGCTGCGATGAGGTTCTCATGAAGATCGAGGAAGACTAGCGTGTTCAGAAAAGTACTGGTTGCGAATAGGGGCGAGATTGCGCAACGGATCATCCGCTGCTGCATGGAGATGGGCATAGAGAGCGTCGCGGTCTACTCCAGACCCGACGAGAACCAGATATATGTCCCCTTTGCCACCGAGGCGATATGCATAGGCGGGGCCTCTCCTGCCGAGAGCTACCTGGACATGAACAAGATTATCTCCGCCGCTCTCGCAACCGGGTGCGACGCGATACACCCTGGGTACGGCTTTCTCTCCGAGAACGCTGAATTCGCGCGCAAGTGCGAGGAGTTTGGCATCAAGTTCATAGGCCCCCCGGCGGACGTCATCGACAAGATGGGCGTTAAAGCCGCCGCAAGGGAGCTTATGCAGGCAAGCGGGGTCCCGGTGGTGCCGGGTTCGGAGTCCACCGTATCCAGCGCAGAGGAGGCCCGCAGCATCGCCGAGGAGATCGGCTACCCGGTTCTCATCAAGGCCTCGGCCGGAGGCGGCGGGCGTGGGATGCGCCGTGTGTATGGTTCCGGCGAGATCGACGAGATGTTCGACCAGGCCCGCACAGAGGCCATATCGTGCTTCGGCAACGGCGATCTGTACGTGGAGAAGCTGATCCTCAACCCCAAGCACGTCGAGTTCCAGATCATGGCTGATACCCGCGGCAACATCGTCCATCTTGGTGAGAGAGACTGCTCCATCCAGCGCAAGAACCAGAAGATGCTGGAGGAGACGCCCTGCACCAGGCTCACCCCCGAGCTCCGCGCGGAGATGGGCGAGGTGGCCGTCAGGGCCGCCCGTGCAGCCGGCTACATCAACGCCGGAACAATCGAGTTTGTGATGGACGAGGACGGGAACTACTACTTCATCGAGATGAACACGCGCATTCAGGTCGAGCACCCGATCACTGAGGTGGTCTACGGGGTCGATCTCGTGCGCGAGCAGATAAGGGTGGCGGCTGGACTGCCGCTCTCGTTTACCCAGGAGTCACTGCAGCCGCGTGGCCATGCGATCGAGTGCAGGATTAACGCCGAGGACCCCTCGCGCGACTTTATGCCCTCTCCCGGCAAGACCGGGCTCGTGCATCTGCCCAGTGGCAACGGCACTCGTGTCGACTCCATCCTCTACAACAACTACGAGGTCAGCCCCTACTACGACTCGCTGATTGCCAAGATCATCGTCTGGGCCCCTACCAGGCTCGAGGCGATCCGCAAGATGCGGCGCAGTATCGAGGAGACCACCATCGAGGGGATCAAGACCAATCTCGAGTTCGAGCTCTTTATCCTCTTCCACGGCAAGTTTCTGCGTGGCAACTACAACACCGGTTTTATGGACGAGTGTCTGGAACAGATACTCGCGCTTGAGGAGCAGGCCAACCGCATCGAGGCGGAGAAATCCACCGAAAGTGCAGGTGAGTAGCGGATGGCAACCAACAACCCGTTCTCCAAGCACGCCCGGCGCATGAACGCGCTCAAGCAGCTTCGCCCCAAGATACAGGCGGAGGCCGAGCGCAAAGCTGCCGAGGAGAGCCTCAACGTCAAGTGTCCCGAGTGTGAGATCTCGATTCCCCCCGAGGTGCTTGCGGACAACCTCTATACCTGCTCCGGCTGCGGGCATCATCTCAAGATGCCCTCCGATGCCAGGCTCGAGAGCTTGCTTGACGACGGCTGGGAGGAGATCGACCCACGCCTTGTCGGTGACAACCCGCTCAACTTTCCCGGCTACGCGAAGAAGCTCGAGTCCAACGCGGAGAAGTCGGGGATGTCCGAGGCCGTTCGCTGCGTGGTGGGGGCCATCGACGGCACACGTTGCGTCGTGGCCGTGCTCGACAGCCGCTTCATGATGGGGAGCATGGGTGTCGCGGTTGGAGAGAAGATCACCCGCGCTATAGAGCGCGCCACCACCGACCGCCTGCCACTCATCATATTCAGCGCGAGCGGCGGGGCGCGCATGCAGGAGGGGATCTTCTCGCTCATGCAGATGGCCAAGACCTCCGCTGCCGTCGCTAGGCACGATGAGGCGGGGCTTCTTTTCATATCCGTCTTCACCGACCCCACTACCGGCGGAGTTACCGCAAGTTTCGCGAGTCTCGGCGACATCATACTTGCCGAGCCCAAGGCGCTTATCGGATTTGCCGGCCCCAGGGTCATCGAACAGACGATTCGCCAGACCCTCCCGGAGGGCTTCCAGCGTGCGGAGTACCTGCTCGAGCATGGCTTCGTCGACAGGATCGTGGACAGACACGACATGAAATCCGAGATATCCATGCTTCTGAAGATGCACATGAGGAGGAAGTAGATGGTGTTCGAGAACCTGCAATCGGGAATCAGGGACTTCATCGGCCACCTTTCAACCTCCCCGGCCAAGAGGGTCGAGTTGGCCCGCGCTCCCGAGCGCCCCAACGCCGACTATTGGATAGAGACGCTGTTCCATGGCTTCATGGAGATGCACGGCGACAGGCTCGACGCCGATGACGCGAGCATCAAGGGTGGAGTCGCATACTTCCACGACGTGCCCGTCACTGTGATCGCGCAGTGCAAGGGTAAGACGCTGGAGGACAACATCAGATATAACTTCGGCATGCCCAACCCGCAGGGCTATCGCAAGGCCCAGCGTCTCGCGCGTCAGGCGGAAAAGTTCGGGCGTCCCATCATCACCATCGTGGACACGCCGGGTGCCTACCCCGGCATCGAGGCTGAGGCGAAGGGGCAGGGCGAGGCCATCGCACGTTCCATCGAGCTGTTCAGCACGCTCAAGGTTCCCGTTATCGCTCTGTTTGTGGGCGAGGGCGGAAGTGGCGGTGCGCTCGCGCTGGGCGTGGCCAACTCGATCATCATGTTGGAGAACGCGATCTACTCGATCCTCTCACCGGAGGGCTTCGCCTCCATCCTCTGGAAGGACTCCTCGCGCAGTCGCGAGGCGGCGGGCGTAATGAAGCTGACCTCCTACGACATCATGCAGTTTGGCATCGCCGACAAGATAATCTACGAGGGCTCCGAGCCTCTTAAGATGCCCTGTCCGGACATCGTCTCGAAGATTGACGATGCTCTGGCCGATGAGATCGTCAGGCTGGCCGTCATGGAGCCGGACGAGGTAGTCGCGCATCGCTTCGAGAAGTTCCGATCTATTGGGAAGTGCATGGAAGCCAAGGAGGAGAGGGCGTGAATTCCATCCATTTCATCTCTACGGGTAAGTACGTTCCCGAAAAGGTGGTTACCAACGAGGATCTGTCGAAGATCGTCGAGACCGATGACGAGTGGATCGTGTCGAGGACTGGCATCAGCCGCCGGCACATCAACGAGGACCTCACCAACGGACAGATGGCCGCAAAAGCCGCAAAGGACGCGCTTGACAAGTCGGGCATCGACCCGAACGAGTTGTGCTGCCTGGTACTGGCCACCTTCTCTCCCGACAACTTCTCGCCGGCAACCGCCTGTGAGGTCCACGGCATACTGGATCTTCCCGAGCATGTGGTGGCCTTCGACATCAACGATGCCTGTCCGGGCTATCTGATGGCCCTGCTCGTTGCCAGGGGGCTTCTGCTGCAGAATCCCGGCAAGAAGGCGCTCGTGGTGGCCAGCGAGTTCTGCTCCGACTTCACCGACTGGACCGACCGTAGCACCTGCGTTCTGTTTGGGGATGGCGCCGGCGCATCCGTGATCTCACTGGACAATCCTACCGAACTCTATTTCACCGGCGGCACGCGCATGAATCTCGACGCGATTCGCGTTAACACCAGCCCGCGGGCGGGTGACGACTTCAGGGTCATTCGCATGCAGGGTAACGAGGTGTTCCGCTTCGCCGTGAGCGCTATGAGGCAGGCCATCGAGGATCTCCTTGAGCAGGCGGGTCTCCAGAAGGAGGACGTCGATCACTATGTGTGTCATCAGGCAAACTTCAGGATCATCAAGCACGTCTACGAGAAGATGAAAATCGACCCGAAGAAATTCTTCTTGAATATGAACGAGTACGGCAACACCTCCGCAGCTAGCAGTGCCATCGCACTCTCGGAGCTCAACGAGAGCGGCAAGCTCAAGCGCGGGGACAAGGTTCTCATGGTGGCTTTCGGTGCCGGACTCGTCTGGGAGGGCCTGCTCTTCGAGTGGTAGGTTCCATGTCCCGCTTTGTCCTGTACCCGATCTCTCTTGAGAGGAGACCTAACCAAAAATGAGCAAACCCAAGCAGAATCTGGCCCAGCTACTGGGCATCAAATATCCGATCATCCAGGGCGGCATGGCCAACATCTCCGACGGCAGGTTCGCCGCCGCTGCATCCAACGCAGGGGCCATGGGTCTTATTGCCACCGGGGGTCTCACCATCGATGAACTCGATGAGAATATCGACATATGTAGGAGTCTCACCGACAACCCGTTCGGCGTGAACCTCATGCTCAAGCACCCCGACGCCGATGACATCGCGCAGATGCTCGTGGACAAGGGTGTGCGCTTTGTCACCACCGGCGCCGGCAATCCTGCCAAGTACATGGAGGCGTGGAAGGCCGCGGGCATCACGGTGTACCCGGTCGTTCCCGCTGTTGCCCTCGCGCAGCGTATGGCCAAGATCGGTGCGGACGGCGTGATCGCTGAGGGCACCGAGAGCGGCGGGCACGTGGGCGAGATGGCTACGATGGCGCTCGTGCCGCAGGTGGTAGACGGCGTGGACCTGCCGGTCGTGGCCGCAGGTGGCATCGCTGACGGCAGACAGCTGGTGGCGGCTTTCGCACTCGGAGCATGTGGCGTCCAGATTGGGACCAGGCTGCTCGTCTCCGAGGAGTGCCCGATCCATCCCAACTACAAGCAGGCGATCCTCGACGCAGGTGACTCCGACACCGTGGTCACCGGGCGCTTTGCCGGATCTCCCGTGAGGCAGATCAAGAACCGCATGACCCGGGGCTATCTCAAGGAGGAGAAGACCGGCGCCACCCGCGAGGATCTCGGTCACTTCATGGTGGGTGCGTTGCGCAAAGCCGTCATAGATGGCGATACTCGCGACGGCTCGCTCATCTCCGGACAGGTTAGCGGTATGCTGCATGAGATCGAGCCTGTCGAGAAAATCCTCGCCGACCTCTACGCGGACGGAATGAGGGCGTTCGATGAGCTCAAGGAGACCATGGGCATCATCTACGGTAAACAGGGCGAGTAGGAGGACTTGGCAACGATGTCGTTCGCTTATATCTTCGACGGGCAGGGAAGTCAGGCGCCGGGCATGGGCAAGGCGCTCTACGACGCCTACCCGGTGTTCCGCGAAGCCTTCGAGGCGATGGACCCTACCGGTAGATACAGGGAGCTGTGCTTCGAGGGAACCGAGGAGCAGCTTGCCGACACCCGCAATACTCAGCCGTGCATGGTATGCGTGGAGGTTGCGACGGTGGAGCTTCTGTCCAGCATGGGCGTCGAGGCCGATATGGCCTTCGGGCTGTCCTTGGGGGAGTATTCGGCGCTGGCCGCCGCAGGAGCCATGACCCCGGCGCAGGCCGTGGAGCTGGTGGCCTTCCGCGGGCAGCAGATGCATGAGGCATCCAAGGGACTCGACTGTGGCATGGCCGCCGTACTCGGGCTCGACGAGAGCGCTATCGCCCAGGCCTGTGAGCAGGCCTCGAGCGCGGGTTTCGTCGCGATAACCAACTACAACTGTCCCGGCCAGATAGTAATATCGGGCGAGAGGGCCGCAGTGGAGCTTGCCAGTGAGAAGTGCGTCGAGCTTGGTGCCAAGCGCTGCATCCCCCTGGCGGTAAGCGGACCGTTCCACACGAAGCTGATGGAGCCTGCAGGAAGGGCGCTTGCGGAGAGGTTCGAGGACGAAGAGTTCTCGCCGATGCGGATCCCGGTGCTCTTCAACACCACCGCTCGCGCGCTGGAAGAGGGCGCGACCGTGGCGCAGATGCTTGTCGACCAGGTGAGCAACCCGGTGCACTTCGATGGATGCGTGGCCTACATGCTCGAGCAGGGGATAAGTACCGTCGTGGAGATAGGGCCCACGCGCTCGCTCGGTAAGTTCGCCAAGAAGGTCGATCGCGGCATCGAGACGCTCGCAGTGAGCGACCCAGATTCGCTTGAGAATACACTGGCCGCGCTTGGGATAGAGCAGTAGCGGCCTGCGCGGCAGCTAATTTAGGAGGTTTCACATGCCAGAGAGCAGCGACACGAGCAAGGTTGCCCTCGTCACTGGTGGGTCACGCGGCATCGGCAAAGCCATCGCACTCGAGTTCGCCCGCCGCGGCTACGACGTGGCCGTCAACTACACCAGCAGCGCGGAGGCTGCCGAGGCTGTGGCCGAGGAGTGCAGGCAGATGGGCGTCCGCGCGATCACAATCCGCGCCGATGTGGGCGATTCCGAGGAGGCCAAGCGCCTGATTGACGAGACGGTGGAGGGACTGGGCACACTCGACGTGCTCGTCAACAACGCCGGCATCACCCGCGACAACCTGATGATGCGCATGAGCGAGGAGGATTTTGCTGAGGTTGTGCGCGTCAACATGCAGGGAACGTTTTACTGCATGAAGTTCGCCAGCAAGATCATGATGAAGAAGCGCTACGGCTCGATCATCAACATCTCGAGCATCGTGGGAGTCATCGGAAATGCGGGACAGGTTAACTACGCTGCGTCCAAAGCTGGCGTGATAGGCATGACCAAGTCGGCGGCGCGCGAGCTGGCCAGCCGAAACATCAGGATCAACGCGATAGCCTCTGGGTTCATCGACACCGACATGACTAGGGCTATGACCGACAAGGCGCGCGAGGCCATGGCCGACCAGATCCTCCTCGGCCGCCTAGGGGTTCCGCAGGACGTTGCTAATGCCGTGTGCTTCCTTGCGAGCGATGAGGCATCCTACATAACCGGGCAGGTGCTCTGCGTGGACGGCGGCATCGCCATCTAGACAGTTTTCGATCGGCCGGGTTTCGGAAGCCGGCGCTTCATGTAGTCAGACTGATTGGAGAAGCCATATGAAAAGAAGAGTCGTGATCACCGGCATGGGAATGGTTACCCCTATCGGAAACAGCGTCGCGGAGTCCTGGGAGAACGCCCATGCAGGCGTGTGCGGCATCGGTCCGATCACGCAGTACGACTCCTCGGGGCAGAAGGTTCACCTGGCTGGCGAGATCAAAGACCTCGACGTCCACGATTTCATCGACAAGCAGGAGGCCAAGCGCACGGAGCGCTTCACGCATCTCGGGCTCATCGCCTCGCAGATGGCCATCGAGGATAGTGGGCTCGACTTATCCAAGGAGGATCTTACCCGCTGTGGCGTCACCGTCTCCTCTGGGATCGGCAGCATCGGCTTCATCGAGCGTTCGCAGGATCGTGGACGTGAGAAGGGCTTCGACAGGGTCTCTCCGCACTATATCCCCGAGTCCATTACTAACAGCGGTGCCGCGCATATCGCCATCCAGCACGGTTTCTTGGGTGCCTGCACCTGCGTCGTGTCGGCCTGTGCCGGCGGGACCAACGCGATAGGCGAGGCCATGAGGGCCGTCCGCCACGGCTACCTCGACGTGTGTCTCGCCGGCGGCACCGAGTCGTGCATCACCCCGCTTGCCGTGGGAGGCTTCACCGTCATGAAGGCGCTGTGCACCAGCGAAGATCCGAACCGCGCGTCCATCCCGTTCGACGGTGAGCGTGGAGGATTCGTCATGGCCGAGGGTGCCGGCATCCTTGTGCTGGAGAGCCTCGATCATGCGCTTGAGCGTGGCGCGAACATCATCGCTGAGGTGGCTGGCTACGGCTACACCTGCGACGCGCACCACATCACTGCGCCCGATCCCAACGGCAAAGGCGCTATCGCCTCGATGCGCGAGGCTATAGCCGATGCCGGTCTGGAGCCCTCTGACATCGATTATGTTAACGCGCACGGAACCTCCACTCCCCTCAATGAGGTGGTGGAGAGCATGGCGATCAACGAGATCTTCGGTAAGGGCAAGGACGGCCCCTACGTCAGCAGCACCAAGTCGATGACCGGACATATGCTTGGTGCCACGGGTGCCGTCGAGGCCATCTTCTCCGCTCTCGCGATCCGTGACGGGTTCATCCCGCCAACCGTCAACCACAAGGTCGATGACCCCAGATGCGACGTCAACCTGGTTGCCAACGAGGGCATCGAGGCAGATGTCCGCTGTGTTCTCTCCGACTCTCTCGGGTTCGGCGGTCACAACGCCACCATCGTCCTGCGCAAATACGAGGAGTAGATCAGGAGATCACTCATGGCCGAGAACAATGAGACCAGGGAGCCGAGGACCCTCGACTCCAACCAGATCCAGGAGATCATTCCGCACAGGTTCCCCTTCCAACTGGTGGACCGTGTGCTCGATTACGAGCCCGGCGCCTGGGCGCATGGGATCAAGTGCGTCTCCGTTGGCGAGCAGTTCTTCTGCGGGCACTTCCCTCAGGAGCATGTGATGCCGGGTGTGCTCATCTTAGAGGCCCTTGCACAGGTGGGTGCCATCGCCGAGCTGTCGATGCCTGAGAACAAGGGCAAGATCGCCTTCTTCGGGGGAGTGCGCAAATGCCGCTTTAAGAAGCAGGTGAAGCCCGGTGATGTGCTCGATCTTTACTGCGAGCTTATCGAGCAGCGCGGGCCTGTGGGCATTGGCAAGGCTGTCGCTAAGGTCGATGGCAAGATCGCCTGCACCGCCGAACTCACCTTTGCGATAGGGGAGTAGCTTTCCTCAAGAGGGGAGTGTGGCCTCATGGGCAGCATCGACAACGGCGGACATGGGTCGATGATGCGCTTCGCGATCGACCGGCTCGCAGGCAGAGACTTGCGCGATATTGCCCTAAAAGCCCAGGTGGAGCTCGATGAGGGTAACGGGAACCGCGCCTCGCTCTCATTCGACACTTTTGGGACTCGGGTGCGTCTGTCGTGCCCGGGTTTCTCTTTTGCTCCTGCGCTGGGACTTTGGCACGAGCTCGTGATACTTCATGCCCTCGACATCGCCGACGGCACGCAGCCCACCGGGGTGCCCGTCGCCTTTGGGCAGCTTACGGATGGCTTGGCCCGTGGTTCCGATTTCGATCGCAGAGCCACCTCGGCGTTCAAAGGGTTCCTCGCCGCAGACGATAGGGATGCCAGTGGTTTTCTGAGTGCATGTGACTCGCTTGGGGCCAAGCGCATCGACTCTAAGGCGGATGTGGGGCTGGTGTTGCATCTGCTGCCATGCTATCCGATTTACCTCAACGTATGGCTAGCGGATGAGGAGTTCCCCGCATCGGCTAAACTCATGGTAGACGCCGCATCGGATCATATCCTCACTCTGGAGGATGCCGTTACCGTCGGTGAGCTCTTATTGGGGCTTCTCTCCGACGCACTTTCACCCCGCGTTTGACCCGCGTGACGAGTCCTGGTGGCGTTTGTTTTGCAAGTGGAGCAGGCAAGCATATCAGAAGGGTTGGGAGCATCCAGATGACACAGGGAACCGGGATCGCGAATCTCGCTGGAGAGATGATCGACTTCATAGCCGAGTCGCCCACGATGTTTCACTCCACGTTGCAGATCGAAAGCATGCTCTCGGGCGGGGAGGCGATGACGCACCTCGACGAGGCCGAGTGCTGGAGCATCGAGCCCGGGCGTGGCTACGTCGTCACGCGTGGCGGGTCGAGCTTGGTGGCGTTCAAGGTCGGCCGGAGGTGCCTGGATGTGGGTTCCGGTGGCCTGCGCTTCCAGATAGTCGCCGTGCATGCTGACTCCCCGGCGTTCAAGCTCAAGAACGTCTCCGAGGCCGAGGGACCGGAGGGCTACCTGCGCCTGGATGTGGAGGCATACGGTGGGATGATCGACAGAACCTGGTTCGACAGGCCGCTCGCGATAGCCGGACGGGTTCTTGTGAGGGAGGACGATCGTATCGAGAGCAGGCTCGTGGACACCACCGGAGCGGTGGCTATCATCCCGAGCCTCGCTATACACCTGGATCGCGAGTCGAACTCCGGCTTCTCTCCCAACAGGAATGTCGACCTGCGCCCGATCATCTCTGCAGGTGAGCTTGGATCCGGCTCCATCGACGCCACCTTGGCCGAATCGATTGGTGTCGAGTTCGGGCAGATAGTTTCCCGTGACCTCTTCGTCTATAACAATCAGCCTGGCATGGTGTGGGGCATATCCCGTGAGTTCCTATCCTCGCCACGCATCGACGATCTGGCGGGAGCCTATTGCGCTGCAAAGGCGTTTGGCAACACGCTCAATGACAGTTGCGTCACGGTGCTCGCGTGCTTCGACAACGAGGAGGTCGGCTCCAACACGAAGCAGGGTGCGATGTCCACCTTTCTTAGAGACACTCTCTCGCGTGTTACCGCCTGTCTTTGCGGCGAGGGTGCTCAGGAGCTGCCGCGCGCACTGTCGCGCTCGATGCTTGTGAGCTGCGATAACGCGCACGCGGTGCACCCCAACCATCCGGAGAAGCACGATGAGCTCAACCGTGCGAGACTCAACGGCGGCATCGTCGTGAAGGAGGCGGCCAATCAACGCTACTGCACCGACGCATTCAGCCGCGCCATCTTCCAGACGGTGTGTGAGCGGGCGGGTGTGTCGTTCCAGACGTTCGCGAATCGAAGCGACATGGCCGGGGGCTCGACGCTGGGCAATCTTTCCAACATCCAGGTGAGCATGCACGCCGTGGACGTGGGGATCCCTCAGCTTGCGATGCATTCCGCATTCGAGACGATGGGCGCGCGCGACGTGGAAAATACCGTCGCGGCACTCGAAGCGTTCTACGCAGCCGACATCCGCATCGACGGCGCATCCTCCGTCGAGATCCGCTAGGGCTCCGTATCGCAGCTACCCTCCCGGCAGGGAGTGTCGTCAGCTTTGCAGCAGATCCCGTTAGAACCTCGTTAGGCTTTCGGTTTGAAACTCCGGGTTTCCTGTTCGGGTCGGCAGGCTTTAATTCATGGTCCTTATTTCGCGCTCGTTGCCGGAGCGGCCTGGTTCGGAGGTGTCTCTAGGTATTCTTCGGCGGTCATGCGTGAAACTTTCGAACCTTTGAACGCCCGCAGGTCACGAGAGATTATGCAGGTGCAGTCTTCGGCCTCGGTGCCTTCTCGAAGTACGGCTCGTAGAGCTCAAGTTGGCTCTTCGGGTCGTTGGGGAACAGGTGCT
>CAYRYP010000008.1:0-29005 GCA_964428485.1 uncultured Coriobacteriaceae bacterium | reverse complement strand
GTAGCTGTCGTAAACTCCGATGGTTCTGCCAGCTACACCGTTTATGCTGATAACCTAACAGATAACCTCTACTTCTCCATTGCTTACGAGATATCTAGTATGTCTATGAGCCATTCCTTTAACATGGCTATTGCTTGGGGCAGCGCTTGGAGCGGCGACATCATCATCGCTACCGCGTCTAGCTATGCTGACTCCCTTTCCATCGGCTCTTATGCCTATGCAACCGGCACCCCGGTTTTGCTGACCAACACCGATGGAAGCCTGCCTTCATACATCACTTCAGAGCTGAGCTCTGGAAACATCAACAATGTCATCATCGTTGGAGGAAGCTCCTCGGTTTCTCAGGATGTGGAAAACACCATCAGCGGCATCATTGGCGCAGATCATGTGATCAGGCTTTCTGGCAGTGATCGCTATATCACATCTTCTGTGATTGCCGATTGGGCAACTGGCGCAAATACAAGTGCAGCAGTTCAGCCCATCGAGACTCTGAGCTATGAGGGCGCGGCCATCGCTTCTGGTCAGACCTTCCCGGATGCTTTGGCTGGTGCTGCAATGTGTGGAGCAAATGGTTCGGTGCTCATGCTGGTATCTAGCTCCAACACCTATTGCATTGACAACAATCTTGCCAATGCCAATGTCAGCGGCATTGTTTACGTGCTAGGTGGAGAAGGCACAGTTTCGCAAGCCTTATACGAAAAAATTGCTGCTGCCATCGACTAGATAGAAAAGTTTGCGATACTTAACTTTGCCTGCTAGTAGGCTTTAGAGTTCATATAGCAATTAGAACCCCGGGCCTTAATCTTAGGTTCCGGGGTTCTCGAGCGTATTTTGGGTAAGCAAGCAGAAAGCATATAAGAGGGGCGTGTGAGGCGGATTTGTGTTGGCTGATTTTGATGCAGCCGTACATGAAGATTAAAAACTTCCGATCTGAGAAAGGTTTTGAATGAGTATTACAAAATTCCAAAAACAACATTCATTGAGCTGCAGGGCAACTGCGCTATTTGCTGCTGCAACGCTTGTTTTAACAGCAGGCGCTCCTGTTGCTTTGGCGCAAAGCTCATCCGATGAGCTTGCGATGGAAACCGGGCTGGCCTACGAGCTGCCTGTAACATTTACTGAGACTGATGGCTCTGGGGCAGCTTCGGACGTGGCTGATCTATTTGCCGATACTGCCGAGGTGATTTTAAGCGAGGACGACTCCTTTGATGTATCGCTTAGCTTTGAAGATGCCCAAACTGCTACTGAGTTTGAGCTTGTATTGGCTGACAGCGCTGTGGCCAATGCAGACGTGGCAATTACAATTGTTAACGACGGCGATTCCCTTACCATCGCAGGCTTAGATAGCATCTCTAAAGATATCGAGATCGAAGTGAGCAGCTCTGTGCTGGGCGAGAGTGCTGTAAGCGCTTTAATGTCTATCGACACCGCCTCCGTTGAATCTGTTCAGGCAGTTAGCACCCAGGATCTTTTGGTGACAACTCTTGCTTCCGAGTCGTCTGAGTCCACAGATTCTAGTAATGGCAACATCATTAGCACTCTGGCGGTTTCAAGCTTTGAGGTTGGACACACCTATTCGGTGCCTATAGCTTTCCTCAAGGAAAACAGCAGCGAAACCTCCATGGCCGATGAATATTTTGGTGACGTGGCCTATGTACGGCCTCAATCTAACGGCACGATGCAGGTGAGCTTTAGCACCAATCAGCTCGATTACATCACTGGGATCACCTATAACGGCTCAGCTGTTTCGCTTTCTGGCTCAACTTTTACAATGACCATCGACTACACAGAAAGCGATGTTGTGCTTGCAGTGGGTCTGACTATTGCTCCCATGCAGGAGCTTGGCATGGGGGAGGTCATGGCCGATCTTCATTTGTATATGTCGCAGGCCACAGACCTTGGAACGAGCGATGTTGGCAATCCTAGCTCTGGATCTTCGAGTAGCACAACATCCTCTGGCTCTTCTTCTGACACATCTTCTAGCACATCCTCTAGCGGTCTTGCCAAAACTAGCGATCAAACCATGATGATGGCAGGCATCTCCGTTGTGCTGGCCGCTGCTGGCGCAGTAACAATCGCAAGCCTGATGCGTACTCGCACCTCTGGTGTAGACGAGGCTAGTGCCCACAAGGAGGACTAGGCATGGGCGGGCTAGCAAATATCAAGTGCAAAACGGCAGGCTTTGCGCTTGCTATATCGCTTTTGTTGATGCTTTCGACAGTCTTTCCGATGCAGGCTTTGGCCGATGATGTCACATCTGTGTCAACTGCGACGGCTACGGCGAGCTATAGTCACCCAAATACGGGTGAGATTGAGGACTCCGGTGGGGAAAGCTCTGAGGTTTTGGGTGAGGCCATGGTTGATGGCATCAACTATGGTCAGGCTTTGGTTGAGGTCGATGAAACCGGCACAACCTATGTGACCCTACGCTTTTTGCTTTATAGCTATCTAAGCGATGTGAGTTTCTCCTACGATTCAACCGGCGATGGCAGCTCATATACCGAAACCGAATATGTTGAGATGCAATCAAATGAAGAAGAAGACACCGGAGACTACCGTTTTGCGATAGACAGCACCGATTCGATTATTTGCGTGAGTCTGTTCCCTGAACCCATGGGACGCGACGTTGTCTTTTTTGTGACGCTTTCTGACTTGGTGGATGGTAATACCGCTGGTTTTGTGGAGACCGTCGTGCCAGGTGTAGAGATTGAATCCAGCTCAGGAACAGGAATTTCTACGACCGCCATTGTTGCAGCCGTAGTGATTGTTGTTGTGATCATTATTGCTGTGGCTGTTTACTTTGTGGTGATCAGACCCAAGAAGGCTAAAAGTGCAGAGAAAGGCTAAGCGATGATCTTAAATAAGCTTCAAAGCCTTCGGGCAGCCAAGTTTATGCACTTCAAAAGCCTAGGCACCACTTTGCTCGCTGCTCTTGCCCTTGTTCTGGCTGTATCTACCCTCCTGTTAACAGGCTGTGTGGATCAAAGCGGCAGCGATAGCGCTGATGCCACCGACACCGGGGAGCTTCGCATTGTAGCGACCTCCCCGGCCGTTGCGGAGGTGTGCGCGGAACTTGGAATTGAGCTGGTAGGTGTGCCGGAGTCGGACAACGTGCCAGATGTTTATGCTGATGTAACTACAGTGGGCGCTCCGATGTCTCCCGATATGGAGATTATCGCCTCGCTTAACCCCGACTATGTGCTCTCGCCAATTACACTCCAAGAAGACCTTGAGTCGCAATACGAAAACATCGGAGTCGGCTATTACTTCCTAGATACACGAAGCGTAGATGGTCTGTTCGAGTCCATTAATTGGATGGGCGAAGAATTTGACTGCGCCGATGCTGCCCAAGCGCTCATTGATGAGCACAACACCTTTATGGAGGCATTTAGCGCCAAGATCGAGGGGGAGGAGTCTCCTACGGTCTTGATTTTGATGGGCGTGCCAGGCTCTTATATTGTGGGTACTGAGAATTGTTATGTGGGCAGCCTAGTTGAGCTGGCCGGTGGCGTGAACATCTACGCGGGCACAGACGACGAGTTTTTGACTGCAAACACCGAGGATATGCAGATAAAAGACCCCGACATCATTCTCCGCGCTTCTCATGGTGTGGAGGCTGAGGTCTCCGAGATGTTTGCTGAGGAGTTTGCCGAAAACGACATTTGGAGCCACTTTACGGCAGTTCAGGAAGGGCGCGTTTACGATCTTCCCTTTGATATGTTCAACATGAGCGCGACTCTTGATTACACGGCGTCGCTGGAGTACCTGTACACGATTCTATACGGAGACGAATAGGATCAATAGGTAATAGGTCAATAGGATCAATAAGAGATGTCTGAAGGGGCCATAGTATGGTAAGCACCACACGCAAGGTGGTGATTTTTATAGCCACCGCTCTCGCATTGGTGGTGTTGTTTTTTGTGGCCGTCAATACGGGTAGCCTGAAGGTTTCGTTTGGCGAGCTGCTCTCTGGGCTCTTTATAGCCTACGATGACACCGTCGCTACCATTTTTGATCTGCGCTTTCCGCGTGTTTTGATTGCGGTGGTCGGCGGTGCGGCCTTGGCATGTTCTGGCGTGCTTTTGCAGGCCGCAATTCGTAACCCTTTGGCTGATCCGGGCTTGATAGGTATCACCTCGGGTGCCAGCTTTGTTGCAGCTACAGTAACAGCGTTTTTGCCCATGCTGTACTTTCTAACTCCGCTATTTGCATTTTTGGGCGGCATTTGCGCCTTTTTAATCGTCTATAGCTTGTCGTGGAGAGGCGGACTGTCCCCATTAAGAATCATTTTGGTAGGTGTTGCGGTTAGCGCCATGTTTTCTGGGCTTTCCTCAGCCATTAACTCTGCTACAGGGGGAGATTTAAGCGGAGTGGCCAGCATTGTTGATTCGAATATCTCAATGAAGACATGGAGTGATTTTAAGACTCTGGTGGGATATGCCGCTGTGGGCCTGGTGCTGGCGCTGTTTATTACTACGCGCTGCGATTTGCTGGCCCTTGAGGATAAAACTGTAAGGTCGCTTGGGGTCGATGTTGACAGAACTCGTTTGATCATCTCTGGCGTGGCCGTTTTGCTTGCTTCGATAACAACGGCTGTTGTGGGGCCAATTACATTTCTTGGCCTGTTGGTTCCTCATATTGGGAGGATCGTTGTAGGTACATCACACAAGATTCTTATCCCGTATTCGATGGTTTTAGGCGCGTTTTGTTTGCTTTTGGCCGACACCATAGGGCGAACCATCGTTTTGCCCTACGAGATTAGTGCTGCTGTAATCATGGCGGTTGTGGGTGGCCCGGTCTTTATTATTTTGCTGAGGAGGTCGCGCGATAATTATGGACAGTAACGTGTTTTCAATACGCGATTTGTCCTTTGCTTATGGCAAGCGCCGCTCAGACAGCGTAAGCACTGAAGAAAAGCTAGTCTGCACCGCTAGTAAGATAGAGGCTTCCGAGGAGGCCTTGGAAGTTGGCGGTGCGCACTCGCAGGAGATTGCGGTTGCTACTGCTAAGTGCGCCGTTGATCTTGCTGGGGCTGCTGTTGCTCGGGCAGACATGAGCACTCCCTCCACAACTACCGCAGATGTTGTATCTACAGCACCTGCTCCCACTGTTCCTTCTGCCACGACCGGTGATGCCTTTAGTGCTCCCGACTCTAATGGCGCTACTAAAACCATTGCTACAACAACAAAAGTTACCCCGAATAAAGAAAAGCATGCTGCTAAGGCTGTTGGAGATTACAAGCAGATTTTTAACCACCTAGAGCTCAATATACGCGAGGGGACTATCACCACGCTCATTGGCGCAAACGGCTCTGGAAAGACCACCCTGTTTAACCTGCTCACTAAAAATCTGAGCCCCCAAGAAGGCGGCATCGAGTTGCGCGGCGAAAATGTCACGATGCTTCGCCTTGATGAATTTGCCCGCAGGGTGGCCATTGTGCACCAACACAATAGGGCGCCCGCCGATCTTGCGGTTAAAAAGCTGGTGGGTTACGGGCGCTTTCCTCACAGAAAACGTGGTCGCTCATCTTTTAGCGATGAAGACGAGCGGATGATTGAATGGGCACTTGAAACCACAGAGTTGCTAGACCTAGCTGAGCACCCTATCTCTGCACTTTCGGGTGGGCAGATGCAGCGTGTTTGGGTAGCTATGGCGCTTGCGCAGGGTACAAAGGTGCTACTACTAGACGAACCCACTACTTTTTTGGATATTCGATATCAAATTGAGCTGCTGGAGTTGCTTCGCGAGCTCAATCGTCAAACAGGCATGACCATCATCATGGTTTTGCACGATATCAACCAGGCTATTCAGTTTAGTGATGAGGTAGTGGCCTTGGCTGATGGTGAGGTGCTTGCTCAGGGTAGTCCGCGTGAGATAATCACCTCCGAACTTTTGGAGAGAATTTACGGCATTGAGCTTCAGGTTGTGGATGTGCACGGTCAGCCCTATGTGCTCACAGCTCACTCTGCTGCTTCTGACACAATTGCCGAAGCTGGTGACCTAGAAGCTACAAATGCTGCAGATGTTGTTGGCGAGACCGGTGTTGTAGGCGCAGCACCCGAAAACAACGCCAGCACAGAAAACTCCACAAACACAGAAAACTCCACAAGCGAAGGAAGCACAAATGAAGAAAGTGCTAAGGCAGCGGTTCAATTTGTGCAAAGCACAGAGCTACATAAAGCCGACGGGTGGTCTACCTTGGTCTATCAAATAGAAGAACAGCAGGCCGCCACGCCTAAGCCTAAGTCGTCTAAGCTTACGCGCAAGCATAAAAAGGCCTTTCGCTGGCTGTGGGGCCTTGCTGGGCTTATTTCTTTTGGCCTTGGCTTAATCGGCACCGTGCTCCCAATACTGCCAACAACCCCGTTTATTTTGCTCGCGGCCGTTTGTTTTGCTCGCAGCTCCAACAAGCTAAATGATTGGTTTAGAACCACCAAGCTCTATAAGAAGGTGCTGGAAGGCTTTATAAGCAAACGAACAATGACGGTTAAGGCCAAGCTCACCATTCTTGTTCCGGTAACTGTTCTTTTGACCATAGGTTTCATTTTGATGAGCGCAGTGCCTATTGGGCGCATAGTGGTTGCAATTGTATGGATTGCGCATGTGATCTACTTCGGCTTTATTGTCAAAACTGATAAAGCAGAAAAAACAGCCACCGCTCCTACATCCGTTTCTTATGCCAGCCAAGAAAGCGCTGAGGGAGACTAAATAATGTTTGATAAACGCTTGCTAAAAGCAGTGCCCGAGGCTCTGCGATACATTGCTGCAAACGTAATTTTTCAATGTCTGGCGCTTGTGGCAAACATCGTCTTGATGGTGGTTATCGGCTTGTTTTTGCAGCGCATGCTTACCAAGCAGATCGCCAGCTCCGATCTCACATTCCTTCTCATAATTGGAATTGCTGCCATAGTTGTGCGCATCATCTCGCAAATGTGTGCTCAGCGTATGAGCTTCAAGTCGTCTGCGATAGCCAAGCGCCGCATCCGCCAGATGGTTTACGAAAAACTCCTGCGCTTAGGGCCTTCTTACTCTGAGCACATCTCTACCAGTGAGGCCGTGCAGATCAGCACCGAGGGTGTGGAACAGCTAGAGGTATATTTTGGAGCCTATATCTCGCAGTTTATATACGCGTTAGCAGCACCGATCATACTGTTTTGCTGTCTTGCACCGTTTTCGATTGTGGCAGCCGTGGTTTTACTGGTTTGCGTGCCGTTAATCCCGATATCTGTTGTGGCCGTACAGCAGATCGCACGCCGTGTAATGCGCAACTACTACGGCCACTACACCGACCTTGGCGCCGCTTTTTTGGAAAATGTCCAAGGTCTTACAACCCTTAAAATCTACCGCGCCGATGAGGCACGGCATGAGCTTATGAATCACGAGGCCGAAAGCTTCAGGCAGGCAACAATGCGGCTTTTGCGCATGCAGCTTAACTCCATCACTGTGATGGACTTACTTGCTTACGGCGCAGCTGCTGCGGGTATTGTGGTAACGCTTTTTCAGTTTGTTGCCGGGAATGTGTCTTTTGCCGGCGCTTTTACAATAGTTTTTCTCTCTGCCGATTTCTTTTTGCCCATGCGCTCGTTGGGTTCACTGTTTCACACGGCCATGAACGGTATGGCGGCGGCTGATAAGATGTTTGATTTGCTGGAGGCCCCCGAAGCGCCTGCGGGAAGCGCGCAGCTTGATCGCAGCAACTGCGCTATACGATGCACAAATCTGCGCTATACCTACGACGGAAAGCGCATGGCCCTAGACGGCCTCGATTTTGCGGCTGACACTAATGGACTTTTTGCTGTGGTAGGGGAGAGCGGTTCTGGTAAGTCTACCTTGGGTGGCGTGCTTGCTGGGCGCAACATTGGCTATGAGGGGGAGGTTCGCGTAGGGCCTTATGATCTGCGCGATATCACACGCGATTCCCTTGCTGATTCGATCACCACTGTTGCTAGCGCAAGCTGGCTTTTTAAGGGCACGATTCGCGAGAACCTGCTGATGGGCAAGCCTGATGCAACAGATGCAGAGCTTTGGGACGCGCTAGTGCGCTGTCGCCTCGCAGATTTTGTGCGCGGAGAGGGTGGACTTGATGCTCCCGTGGCCGAAGGCGGCTCGAATCTCTCTGGAGGCCAGCGCCAGCGCCTAGCCATTGCGCGCTCCCTTTTGCACGACTGTGCAATATATATCTTTGACGAAGCCACTTCCAACATTGATGTTGAAAGTGAGGCTGCGATCATGGAGGTGATCCATGAGCTTGCACAAGACAGGATTGTCGTTGCTATAGCACATCGCTTGGCGGTTGTGAAAGACGCTACCTGCATTTATGTGATGGAGGGTGGCCGTGTGCTGGAGTCGGGAACACACAAACAGCTTATAGATGCTGGTGGCGTTTATAAAACTATGTGGAGCAAGCAGCAAGAACTCGAAGCTTTTACTACCGTTCCAAGTTCTTTTGGCGCAGCCGCCTCCACCGCTGACGGCCCCGCAACAGTTACCACACCCACAGGCCCCACGTCCGCAGACCCCGTTATCGCGCCCGCCACGCCCACCACCGCACCCGCACAAGAGCGATCAGCCTTTTCCATCCTAATGCGTCTTATGCGCTTGGTAGGCCCACTTGTTCCTTACATGATACTTGCGGTAGCGCTGGGAGTTTTAGGCTTTGCCGCTGCCATCTTCCTAACTGTAAACGGAACAGCAGGTCTGCTTTCTGAAAGTGGAGTTTCTAGCATCATGAGCTTAAAGACGGCCGTGGTGCTCATCATCATTTGTGGTGTAACGCGTGGGTTTTTGCGCTATGGAGAGCAGCTGTGCAACCACTTTATTGCCTTTAAGCTCCTCGCACTCATTCGCGACAAGGTCTTTAGCGCACTGCGCCGTCTAGCTCCCGCTAAGCTGGAGGGCCGCGACAAGGGCAACTTAGTTTCTATTGTCACCTCCGACATTGAGCTGCTAGAGGTTTTTTACGCTCACACCATATCTCCGGTGCTGATCGCCTTTATTGTGTCGATTTGTATGACGGCTTTCATTGCCTTGCAGTCGTGGCAGCTCGCCATCATCGCCGCCGTGGCTTACATTGTGATCGGAGTGGCGGTTCCACTTGTTTTTTCGCGAGGTGTTAGCCAAGCGGGGCGTGCGATGCGCGACCAGCTTGGCGATGCCAACTCCTTTGTGTTAGAGAGCTTGCGTGGGCTTGTTGAGATTTTGCAGTACAGGCAGGGCGAGCAGCGTTGTGAGGCTATGCTTAGCCGTACCGATTCCCTCTCTGTTGCTGAGCAAAAACTCAAAGATCGCAATGCTATCTCCACCGCAGTAACAGGTGCTTTGGTGCTTGCCTTTGATCTAGCGATGATAACCTTTGCGTACATATTGTTTGCACAGGGCGAGCTGGGCTTTGGGCAGGCAGTGCTAGCCATAATTGCGCTGATGTCGTCCTTTGGGCCGGTGATTGCTGTGGCAGCTCTTGGAACTACGCTCCAACAAACCATCGCATCGGGCGCCCGCGTGCTCGATCTCCTCGACGAAAAGCCTCAGTGTTCAGACATAACAGATGGTCGTGATATTGCTTTTGAAGGCGCTGCTGTGCGCGACGTGACCTTCTCCTACCAAGAAGAGATCATCTTGCAAAATGTTTCTGTGAGCTTTGAGCCCAACACGGTTGTAGGTATCTCAGGTAAAAGCGGCTCAGGAAAGTCGACTCTGCTAAAGCTGCTGATGCGTTTTTGGGATCCCAACTCTGGGGAAGTGGAGATGTCTGGTGTCAATCTGCGCAAGGTCAACACCGACAGCCTGCGCGCAAACGAGGGTTATATGACTCAAGATACTCACCTGTTTGATGGCTCGATTGCAGACAATATCATGCTTGCTCGCCCCGATGCTTCGCGTGAAGAGCTGGAGGCTGCCTGCGCTAAGGCCTCGCTAAGTGAGCTGATCGAGCGTTTGCCACAGGGGCTAGATACCCAGGTGGGCGAGCTTGGCGGTGCGCTTTCTGGAGGAGAGCGCCAGCGCGTGGGCCTAGCACGAGTGTTTTTACACGATGCGCCTTTGGTTTTGCTTGATGAACCCACGAGTAATTTAGATGCTTTGACTGAGGCTTCGGTTTTGAAGTCGCTTTCGGATTTTCGTGAAGGCAAAACCATAGTGCTTGTGAGCCATCGCGCTTCAACCTGCGCCTTTGCTGATCTTTCTTACTCGGTTGATCGTGGACGCGTTTCCTAAAATTAGAGTATTCGATACGATCACTCCACCTTGAAGCCACCGATGGGGGTATCCACCACCTCCTGGCTCATACCCCGCTCGCTCTCGGCCGCTTTTAGCTCCCATCTGTGCAGGTCGCAGATCAGCCAAGTTAGCCCCGCTGTGGCGTAGAGCAGCATCAGCGCGGGCAGCAGTATCCCCGAGTCCTCGATGAGCAGCATCACCACAGCCGCGATCATCGCGGATGTAAACGACGCCTTGAAGAAGGTGTTTCTATCCCAGAAGATCCTGTAGGGGCCTGGCTTGGTGATCCTCAGCCACGCGAGGTAGAGCCAGATGAAGACCAGGGCGATGGAGAGCACCGGGTCGTAGAGTATCGTCGCGATGCTGAGCGTGAGCATGTTGTCGATGATCACCGGGATGTAGGCGAGTCCGTAGTCCATGAGATTTGCGGCCGTGGCACCGAGATGCGACTGTCCGCCCCCAAATAGCCCATCTGCGAGGATCAGTAGTATAGTCAGAGCCCCGCAGGCGACTACAGTGATTATCACCACCCGCCACGTGAGCCTTCTGCCTATGAACATCCACCATGTGGCTCCGGTGCCCACCACGCCCCAGACCAGCACCCCGAAGTTGGCCCCCCACCAGGGCGAGACGATCACGGATATGATGGCCAGAGACAGAAGTGGGAAGAGCCATTTTCCGAACACCTGGTGGGTACGCTTGTCGGGGTAGCGGTTGAGTACGAGTCCCGAGAGCAAAAGCCACGCCCCGAAAAGAACGGCGGCTCCCTCGTTGCCGATTCCGGAGAACCTCACGGCGTCTATCGGGCGGTAGGAGAGGTAGCCGGTCTGGGCGAGGATTCCTCCCATCAGCTGGTCTACAACCAGCACAACCACGGTCGCAGCCATCAGGAACAGCATGGAGTAGAGCCATTTGGTAAACCTGCCGAAGAGGATCGCCACGAACGCGATTACGAGCGTGGTTATCGAGCAGAGTATCATTGCGCCCTCCGGGGTAATGCCGTCTTGGGCGAATGGATACATGAGATAGGTCGCCAACGGGTAGGACATCGTCAGTATCCAGAGAAGCCTGGTGACTGGTATCAGGATCTCTAGTGCCCTGATGGGCAGCTTGAGCCTGGAGAGCATCACCACCGAGCAGGCGAACGATATGGCGAGAACGCCCACGAATATGTAGCTCATGTTGTCGAGAGACTGGTCGATAGCCCAGCCATAGGAGGCCGATCGATCCAGCTCCTCCACGCTCTCGCGCACGTCGGATGATCTGTCGCTCGAATCCTGTGACGTGTAGAGCATCCCACCGTCGTCGGACAGCTCGTCGATACCGGCGAGGCCCGCGATAGTGTCTGTGAGATCCAGTACGGTTACGATGCCCGTGCGCCCGGTGATGGGGGAGGCCAGAACGCCCGACATCGAGCTGGAGAGGATCACGAGCGGGGAGTAGGTGTCGTCTGAGTGATCTGCCTCAGTAGAACCCGAAAGGGTGGAGTAGATGATGAGAGAGTCGTCAGAGTCCATCAGCTCGAGCACATGCCCTAGGGTCTGGTCGAAGGATGCTAGTGCCTGACTCCATGCGGCTTCTGCCTCCTCGGAGGGCTCCTCTATGCGGGCGCAACCGGCTCGGTAGAGATCTCCGGTGTCGATGGCCAGAAGGAGGTTCGAGTCTCCTGAGTCCTCGACCGCCATGGTCACTAGGGAGTCGAGCGCGTCGTAGTCGGTTATCCATCCTCCTGGCGCGCTGTCGCTCGAGATCAGCGAGATCTCCGGAACGGATGCGCACAGATCCACGACACCGTCCCCATCGGCCACAGAGATCGCCGCCGGACGTATCGCGGTATCGCCGATGTCGCTGCAGCCGATGGCAGCCGTGGTCCATGAGCCCGTCTCCGCAAGTGCCTTCCCGAGCCTTCCGGAGAAGGTTTTGCCCTCGGCGTAGGTGACTTGCAGCTCCGAGAGACCAGATGCCTGTGCGGCGTCGGTGTCAGAGTCGGTTTGCGATTCGGTCTCCCCATCCGTCCCGCCGTCGGTCTCCTCAGATTCCGCGGACTCGTCGAGTTGTACCCTCTCTCCAACGCTCACACTGGAGAGGTCTTGCATCCACCAGCCTTTGGAGAGACTGGCGGCGGTCTCGTTGGGGGTCGCTGTCTGGCCGTCTGTCCTAACGGTGGAGCGCGCCACCAGGTTGGCGATCGCTGCCTCGTCAAGGATGGAGTCGAGGTTGGGGGTTGTGTCGGGGTCTATATCGTCCCAGGTGAGAAATGGGGCGTCGAGCAGGAAGATCCTCGTGATGCCATCGCCCTCGTCGGAATACGACGCCAGTGCTACTGGAGCGGTGGTGAGAAGCAACGAGAACGCCAGGAAGATGGCCATCAGGCCCGGAAATGTCCTTCTCTGGATTCCTATCTCGCACACCTTGCCTTTCATGGGTGCAGCAACATGCGTTGCGATTTAAAGTCGACTTCGGGTTATGTTATCACGCTGGGAATTCGACAGTGTGACTGTGCGGCGGGGCGCGCGTCGGTGCCGTCGTCCGTCTGCGCCTGTATGCCTGCCCAATGTGGTTGAGGTAAGATTTCGTTCATGCCGTATCGTTTGGTTACCTGAAAGGTTCGCTGTAGCCGCTGGGAAGGGCTTGGGATGAGGATCCTGTACACAGCACAGACCACGATGCACATAGCAACGCTGCACAAGCCGGTTCTAGACCGCCTCGTGGCATCTGGCTGTTCCATCCACATCGCCACAGGCACAGGACCGCTTCCGGAGTCATACCCCGATTCCGTCTCGTGGACATATCATGAGGGACTTTGCCGCCCCGGCAACTCGAGCGGTCTGGCGGATCTCGCATCGATCTTTGCCAGCACGCACTTCGACGCCGTCATCGCATGTGGGCACCCAGCGGTCGACTTCACTAGGAAGGCCGTGAAGAAGTCGTCATCTAGGCCGGCAACGGTGGTTACGGTCGATCCCTGCTTTGCCTACGACGACTCCACCCGGATTCCTTTTCGTCTCCGCAGGAGGGGTAGGGTGAGGTCCCTGGCCGCCTTCTCCGATCTCGTGCTCGTCTCGAACTCCTGGGAGAGAAGGGAGATCGAGCGCATGCGTCTCGGCACCAAGACGATTTCGGCACCCCTAACGGGTATCGATTCGCGCATCCACGTGCCCGATCAAGATGAGAGGGAGTGTGCCAGGGCCGAGGCACAGTGTCCGGAGAGCTCGTTTCTCGTGGTCATGGACGGGCCCTTCGACCGTTTGCACGCTCAGAGGTTCATTATCGACTCTATGCTCTACCTCCCGCGCTCCATAGAGTTGCACATGCTCGGTTCAGGCGATGGACTCAAAAGGTGCAGGAAGAGGTTGTTCGAACTTGGGCTGGAGGACAATGTCCATATTCACGAGGATGCGAGCTGGTCGAGTCGGGAGACCGTCCGACTCCTTGAGGCAGCCGACATGGTGCTGGACTGCAGCAGGAGTGTGGGATTTCCTCACCTCGTTGCGAGGGCGCAGTCGATGGGCGTGCCCGTGCTGGCAAGCTCGACGGCGGGAAACATCGAGCTGGTCAGAAACGGCCTCTCCGGACTCACGTACACGATAGGCGACACATTAGGTTTCATCGGCGCCATGAGAGCGATGATGTACGGGGACGATTTTCGAACGAGGGTGACCTCCGCCGCGCTTGCTGGATCCGCTCGTTTCGACGGGAGGGTCCTGGCCGATGCGGCTGCCGATGCGATTCTCGAGATCCTGAACGTTCAGGATGCGTAGAATCGTTGACTTCTCAAACTAATCACGCCTCAGCCTGTTCCAGCTGGCCTATAGGGATCGCGGGCATAAAAAGAACCGCCTGTTGGCGGTTCGGGAAGTCTGTGTGGCGGGATGTACGAGACTTGAACTCGCGACCTCTGGCTTGACAGGCCAGCGCTCTAACCAGCTGAGCTAACACCCCGTGTTGCCCGTCTTTCGATCAGACAGCGGAGGTTATCTTACACACCGACTCATCAAATGTCCATCCTGTTTCTGCCAAAACCGATTCCCATAACCGCTTGCCGGCGGTGGGCGGCAGCGGCGGTGCCAATATGTATTCTATGTCTCTATCCGGGCGCGCCTTGTGCATGTCCTCATGTCGTTTGAAGCGTTTTTCAAGGATGATTGTATGACGGCAAACAGTGTTGCTGAACTGGTAGCGTTGACCCGGCTGACAAAGTGGGATTACCGTAAAACCGCTCGAAAGAACTCGTCTCATGGATAGAATCAATAAAAAGCACTATTGAAGGGATGCAGAATGAGTTCCGTATCTGATTACTCGATGTGGGACGGCGACGTCGGCCCAGGCGCGCAGTTCTACCTCGAAGCTGCAGCTAGGGCCTCGGAGGAGGATCGCAAGAAGCTCGCCATCCACCTCTACCTCGCAGCCTTCGAGCTCGACCGTATAGACAATGACTTTCCCAGCGAGCCTGTCCTCGATGGGATGCGCGATGCCTGGACCATAGCATGCGAGATCTCAGACAAGTCCAGCGCCGAGACGCTGTTCACCGAGCTCGCCCCCTACAGTTCACCGGATCAGGTGTCGTCTCGGGCAAGGCAGCTGCGCGAGATGACCGTGAGCCAGCTCCAGGAGATGGGGATCCCAGCCGACCGGATAGAATCCGCCCACCCGATCTTCACGCCCGATGCCACCAGTGCCGGTGTCGATCCGGAGTTTATCAACAGGTTCTTCGGAATGCTGGAGGGCGCCGCCGCTGAGCAGACCAAGGGCAACGCGAACAAGCACGGCGACGATCGCAAACGTCAGCCGGTGATCCCGCAGTGGGGCCAGGGCAAGGACGATTCGGCGTTTCCGGATTCCGATTATGGCGATCTTGTGGGATACGACAACGCGCTCAAGTCGATGTGCGTGTTTGGCTTCGAGACGGCCGCCGACGAGTCGTACAAGCAGTTCGTGCAGGAGAACTCGATCTTCCACGGTGTGTCGGGCCTCTCCCTCTACGACCCGTTTCTGTTCTTTGGGCCGTCGCGCGAGGACGTTTATGAGTTCGCCGAGGCAACCGCGGTCGAGATCGGAAACCCCGTCGTCGCCCTGCACGTCAGAACCGATGATCAGGGTATGTGGACCATCAGGTTGAGCGGACCTTTCAAGCGCGGGTTTCTGGGCGTTGCCGACCCCACGGACATACCGACCCCGTGTACGTTCATCATCGAGAACATAGACATCCTGCAGGATTTCATGCACGCGGCCATCAAGGCAGAGGCGCAGTCTGACGAGATCTCTCAATCGCACGCGGCCAGGGCATATGGCGAGATCCTGGGGTACATACACGCGATACTGCAGAAGCCCGAGGTATTTCCGATAATAACCTCGCAGTCCGATGTCGAGCTTTCCTCCCAGTTCGCGGACCTCTTCGACAGGGTGCAGAGGATCCTCATCGACCTTCCCACCTTCGAGGAGCGCAAGGAGGTTTGGACCAGCTTCGCAAAGGCACACACCTCCTTCTCTGACATAGACATAGACGAGCTCGCCAGCGTCTCCGAGGGGGTTTCGCGCCACGATCTGATCACGGCGGGTGGAAACGCCGTCAGAGACGTCTTCCAGGAGTCACTGGTGAACAATGTCTACAGGTACGTGACCATCAACGACGTGCTGTTCGAGTTGGTCCCGTTCGTGTCCAAGGAGAGCGGGGACGCCTACACCGCCATGGAGGATGCAGCGGTCGAGGCCTTCGTCGACGAACTCGACGGGTTCTCGTTCACTCCGGAACCCGGGATGGAAGACGGAGGAATGGAGATAGTCGACGAGGGAACCGACGCGCCCTTGTCCGGTGGTGGCGACGAGGCAACTGAATAGCCTTCGTTTTTGAACACAACTGAACAAAAAGCGCCTGCCAGGCATATGGAAGCCGGCGGGCGTTTTTTTTGTAGTGCGGCAAGGGTATATTTAATATATTTAAAGAGTTCCTGATGCCCTTTATGGATTTTGTAAGGTTTTGCCGAAAAAACGTTGCGCTTTCGTTAGCTTTGCTGACTGGCTGCAGCCGATCCGGAATAAGAGTTTTGCTTGCTTACATTACAGAATCACAGTGATTTTGTAGATAAGCGTAGTGTGATATTTGCAATGGGCGATTCAGGGCGAGAGGATTGCAAGAGAGGTGTTTTGGAATCGGGGTGCGGCCCGAGTCGGGGCTGTGCTCGGAGGGCCCGCCTAGTCTTCCCACAATCCGGAGACGGTGTGCACGGTGGGGTCCGTTCGAAGACAGGGGGTGAATCGATGTCCAGAGACAGGGCCGGTGAATCCGGCTTCTACGACTATCTGGGATCAAGGGGCATCACGCGCAGAACCTTCATGAAGTTCTGCGGGGGAGTGGCGGCAGCACTCGGCATGTCGTACACGATGGCTCCTAAGGTCGCCAGGGCGATCGAGGATGCGTCTGCTCAAGCGAGTGGCAGCCTAGCGCCGGTGATCTGGATCGAGGCAGGTTCGTGCTCGGGATGCACCGAGTCGCTCGCGCAGGCCGACAGTCCTGACGTTGCGACGTTAGTTCTTGACATGATTTCGCTCAACTACTCCGAGACGCTCTCGGCCGGCGCCGGTTACTCCTTGGAGGAAGCCAAGGAGGAGACCATCGAGGCCGGCGGCTACGTGCTCGTGTACGAGGGTGCGGTCATGACGGGATGGGATGGCAATGCGCTAAGGGTTGCCGATGAGAAGGGGACCGACATCCTGCTCCACGCTGCCTCCAATGCCGCTGCTGTGATCGCCTGTGGTTCATGCGCCGTCGACGGCGGATGGGTCGCGGGATATCCAAATCCAGCCGGTGCCACCGGCGTGCAGAAGTTCCTCACCGACAACGGCGTGAGCGTGCCGATCATCAACATTCCCTGCTGCCCGGTCAACCCCGAGGCGCTAGTGGCTGTTCTGATTAACTACCTACTGATAGGCGAGATACCGGCTCTCAACTCGAAGAACATGCCCGACTCCATGTTCAGTCAGTCGATCCACGACAACTGCCCGAGGCGCGGACACTTTGAGAATGGCGAGTTTGTCTACCACTTCGGCGACGATGAGGAGACAAAAGGGTACTGCCTTTACGCGCTCGGGTGCCGCGGACCTCAGACCAGCTCCAACTGCCCCAAGCTGAGGTGGAACCGCCGTGCGAGCTGGTGCGTCGAAGCGGGCGCTCCGTGCATAGGATGCGCCGAGGCCACTCCGACATCTACCTCGGGAAACTGGATCGACGTTAACACCCCGTTCATCTCCTCAAGGCACCGCGATCTCAGGATTGGCGACATAAGGTTCCAGCCGCAGACTGTGGGTCTGATCGTCACCGGAGTTGTTGCGGTGGCCGTCATTGCCCACGGCTTTGGAATGAAGGCTGCCCGCAGGACCAAAGGCGGTGCGCCGATAGAGAAGGAAACCGATTTTGAGCGCAAGCAGCGCGCCGAGAGGGAGAAGGCAGCTGTTGCCGCCGGACAATCCGACGTGGATGCTGGCGCTGACAATGACGAAGGAGGTGAGGCCCGATGAGGTCGATTATCGATCCGGTCTCCAGGATCGAGGGCCATCTCAGGGTTGAGATGGAGGTCTCCGGAGGAGTAGTCACCGATGCATGGGTCACCGGTGGGCTGTTCCGCGGAATGGAGCTCATCCTGGAGGGACGCGAGCCAGCCGACGCGGCTTATATTTCTCAGAGAATCTGCGGTGTCTGCCCCGTATCGCACGCGAATACCTCGGCGTTCGCAGGTGAGTTGGCAATGGGCATCGATGAGCTCCCCAACGGGGCTCGCATCATCCGTAACATCGTTGAGGGTGCGCAGCATCTCCACTCCGACATCTTGTGGTTCTACAACCTGACCGGCCTCGACTACGTCGATCCCACCAACGCGCTCGACGCAGACGTGGCTACCGCCTACGATCTCGCGCAGCAAGCCGGGACCGGCATCTGTGACTTCGGGGCGGTCAAAGAGCATCTGCAGCAGTTCATCGACAACGGTCAGCTCTCGATCTTCTCGGGCAACTGGTTCTCGCGCGACACCTACAACCTGCCCTCCGAGCTCGACCTGATAGCCACGGCTCACTACCTCGAGGCCCTCGAGTATCAGGCCAAGGCATCTGAGATCTCGGGGATCGTGGGCGGCAAGATGCCACACATCATGTCGACAACCCCCGGTGGGACCACGTTCATCCCAACCAACGAGAACCTCGACGAGCTGCTGACCAAGGCACAAGAGATACGCGACTGGGTGTACTCGACACTCATTCCCGATACTTTCGCCATCGCGCCGTACTACGAGGCCGCACTGGGATACGGGAAGGGCGTCGGTCGGTATCTGGCGTGGGGAGTTTTCAACGACGCCACCCAGCTTCCTGAGAACAGGTATCTGCCCTCCGGCATCCTCGACGCGTCAGGGAATCTCACGCAGCCCAACGAGTCGCTCATCACCGAGTACACCGGACGCTCGTTCTACGCCGATGACTCCAACCTCAACCCGCGCGAGGGGCAGACCATTCCGGAGTACCCGGAGGGTGGAATCGATCTTGACGGGAAGTACACCTGGAATAAATCGCCCCATTACGATGGGGAGCCCTACGAGGCCGGCCCGCTCTCTCGCATGCTCATCGCATACAACAGCGGGGTGACGCCCGTGGTCGAGCTCGTCGACGACGCACTCACCAAACTCGAAGTCCCCGGGCAGGTTGGCGTCCTGCAGTCCACCCTCGGAAGGCTTCTGGCACGCAACCTCGAGCTGGCCTACATCTCCGATCTCATGATCGAGTGGATCGAGGAGCTCATCGAGGCTATAGCCGGGGGTGAGTCCGGATGGTTTACCGAGCCCGTCACCACCTCCGGTGAGGGAGCCGGCATGTGGGAGGCCCCACGTGGTGCCCTCTACCATTTCATGAGGATCAAGAACAAGAAAATCCAGAAGTACCAGATCATCATCCCGACAACCTGGAACCTGGCTCCGCGCGATGCCGACGGCGTCCCCGGGCCGATAGAGCAGGCGCTCGTCGGAGTTCCCGTCTCAGATCCCGAGAAGCCGATCGATGCCCTTCGCACGGTGCACAGCTTCGACCCGTGCGTCGCATGTGCGGTCCATATCACCGAGCCGGCAACCGGAAAGCACTTCGAGATCGTCACCAATCCCTGGGGGGTGAAGTGATATGGCACATCTCGCTCATTACAAGGAGGCTCATCCGCTTCCGTTTGTGATCACACACTGGATCAACCTGGTCTGCATGATCCTGCTTATCATCACGGGCTTCTACATCCACTTCCCGTTCATCGCGGGGTGGATGGGGATATGCAGGGGAATTCACATCTTCTGCGGTGTCGTCATCGTGCTTAACCTGATTGTCAGGGTCGTGCTCGCGTTCATCATCAAGGACGCGCAGCGCGGTGGAACCAGAGAGGGACTCGACCGCGACATCAAGAACTTCCTGCCTAGTAAGGCGAATAAGCATCAGTTCCTCCCCTGGATCAAGTACTACCTGTTCATTAAGAAGGATCATCCCAAGGGAACGAAGTACGGGTCGCTTCAGAAGATCTGCTACTTCCTCATCCCGTTTCTGATCTTGGCCTCTGCCTTCAGCGGCTTCTCGCTATGGGAGACTACCGCCGATTGGGCGCTCTTCGCCTGGGGCACCCAGCTCGTCGGCGGCGCGATGAACATGAGGGTCATCCACTACTTCCTGATGTGGGTCTTTATCATCTTCATCATCATTCACGTCTACCTGGCCAACATCGAGGGCACCGCGGGTACGAAGCTGATGCTCCTGCACAAGGAGCACGGCGGGCTCGTTGTGGATCCTGAGACCGGGGATGTCATCGGTGAGGATCTGGGTCCTGGCCGCGAAGGGGTCGTAATACAGGACGGAGTCAACGCGCTTCCCGATGGGGCCGCTGCCAAGAAGTGGTAGGAGTGCTGCCAGAGGGCGCTTGGCATGATCGACCGGACCCGGCTGCAAGAAGTGGCCGGGTCCTTTGATTGGAGGGATGATGGCGAGGGACTGCTCCGGGGCGGACATTCGCGTGTGCGTCATGTGTGTGGGAAATATCCTTCTTCTTGACGAGGGAGTGGGGCCCGAGGTTGCTAGGAGACTCTTGGAGCGCTATGAGTTCCCGGAGTACGTGGATATCAAGGACTGCGCCACGCTAGGACTCTCTCTGGTCGGCGAGTTCCGCGATCACGATCTAGTGATCTGTGTGGATGCCGTTGACAAGACGGGTATGCCCGCCGGGACGGTGTTCAGGTTCACGCCGGATGACATTGCACCGAGAGTCTCGTCTCCCACCGCTCATGACATTGGATTTTGGGATGTGGTCGCTGCTGCACGGATGCTGGGGTACGAGGCGGAAGGCGAATGCATAGGCGTGCAGGTGGGATGCATGGACCCGGCGCAGTTCGAGATAGGACTTACCGAGGATGTGGAGCGCGCCGTGCCGATGCTGATGGACTCGGTTATCTCCATCCTGGTATCACGGGGGGTACGCGGCATCATCGACCGCACCACGGGGCGGGAGGTAATTGCGCATGATGAGTGAACACGGCCGGTTTCATGCGCTCTAGTCGTCGTCGTTTGCGGGGCGACTCAGGATGATGTCCGTGCCCGATGGCGGCCTGGGAGTGTCGTCGTTGTTCTCGGAGATGCCACCGAAAGGGATGGCCACGACGAGGATTCCAAGCACTGCGGCGCAGGCGATCAGGACGATTCGCACTCTCCTTCGCCTCGATGGCTCAAGCTTCCGCGCGGGTTTGACGGCATTCCCAGTTCCATCGAGCCACGACGACAGGGCATCGAGATCCCTTGCTAGCTTTCCTGCAGACTGGTATCGATCATGGGGTTCGTAGGCACACATCCTGGCTAGGAGCTGGTTGACTCGAAGAGCCTGCGTCTCAGATAATCCCAGGCTCTTGGAGCGTTTCGGGGTCAGATGCGGCGGTGTGCCCGAGAAGCGCCTCTCGAGTCCACGCCTCGGGTCATCTCTTGTGGTGGCCCCCAGCATCTCGGAGAGCACTATTCCCAGAGAGTAGATGTCGCTTCTCACGTCTACGCGCGAGCTGTCCGCGATCTGTTCCGGTGACATGTAGCGCACGGTGCCGGCCATTCTGGTCTTAAGATCGTCGGATACAACCATTCTGGTCTTGGCGATTCCGATGTCTATGAGCTTGGGAGTCCCATCGGAAGTCAGCATTATGTTCTCCGGCTTGACGTCCCTGTGCGCGCTGACTCTGCCGTCGGCGTGGAGGTAGTCAAGCGCTCTTGCGACCCCCGCCGCTACAGAAAAAGCCCTGGCGGGCTCCAGGGGGCTTACTGCAGACGTCCCGGCTTTCATCATCTCCTCTAGGGTCTGGCCGCTCAACCTCTCCATCACGAGATAGGGGCAGCTTCGGACGGTGTGCCCCTGTGTGCCACGCTTTGAGAAGGTTATCTCGCCGGTGCAGATACCTCTCACGATATTTGGGTGCGAGAGTCTGCACAGAAGCTCCGACTCGCGCAGGAACCTCTCCATGGAGGTCGTGCCGATAAGAGAGGGTATGAGGATCTTCACGGCAACGGGACTGCCCTCGAGGCGTCCCTCCCTGACAGAGCATGTGGTCCCTGAGCCGATCTGCCCGCCTATCTTGAGAGACCTCCCGTCACGGGTCTTGCAAATGTGGGTCTCAAGGCTCATAATCGACCTCCCCGAAGACCGCTTCCCAGGAAGGGAGTGGTCTTATGAACTCCGTCAGACGCACGGCGATCTTTGGTGGAATCGCCGTTCTTGCCTGTATATCACTGATATCCGGTTGCAGTGCCCAATCGGATCCAAACCAATCCCAAACCGAATCCGAACAGAATTCAAACGCCCAGGAAGGTGAGTATTCCACCTCCGGGAAGGGTGGATCATCCTCTGGTGCTGGGTCCGGCGCATCTGAGGGAACCTCCGTGGTTGCGGTGGACCTCGATGGGTTTGCTGTTTGGTCGAGGGGAAGACTGGCGGTGAGCAGCGGAGGGGACGACGACAAGCTGCTGTTCGAGGTGGATCCCGAGACGGGAAGGACCAGGGCGTGGACCTCGCTCGAGGTGGACGGTTCGGTGATCGTAGCCGGAACCGTCATGGCCGAATCGCTGTCGTCGCTCGGCTCCGTGATCGCAAGAGATCTCTCGGCCACCAGCGCCGACATCGGCGAGATCGAAGCAGATCATGCACGGGTTGTCACCGTCGAGGGTGACTCTGCGGACTTTGACAGCATCAGCGTCGCCGAGGCGGTGCTCGCGGCGCTCAACTCCAGAAGCGCGAGCATATCTGAGTTGCAGAGCAGCAGGGTTGACGCGGGACAGATTGATGCGGGCAGTGCGAGTCTAACGACCGTGGCATCCGATCTAGCGGAGCTAGGAACTCTGAGCAGCCGGTCTGCGAGCCTGGGTTCGGTCTACGCTACCCATCTGAATGCGATGGGCATCGACGCCGCCGGGCTTTCCGCAGACAGCGCGGAGTTCGGATCGCTTTATGCAGCGGACGGCTCTCTGGAACGGGCTAGCGTGGGAGAGTTGACCTCGGGAAGCATCTCATCTAACCGGGCGGATATCGTAACCGCAGCGGTGTCGACTCTCGATGTCGAAAGCCTGAAAGCCGACATCTTGTCGGTGGGTATCGCATCGATCTCTTCTCTAACCGCCGGATCGCTTCAGGTTGGATCGCTCAATGCGGAAACTCTTCAGGCGGGTTTGATCGATGGCACTCTGAGTGCCCTTGAAGTGAGCGCGGAACACGGGGGAGTGGTGGCGATTCCCGAGGTCGCGATACCTACCACCACAGACGACGGCTCGGGGAGTTTCCTGGTGAGCACGATCACAGTGAGCGTTCCTGGTGATACGGACTTTGTGATCGCTTGCGGAGCGTCTGCACCCAATGGGTACACGTGCATGATCTCGGCATATGCGCTCTCTGGAAACGAGTGGTGCCTTACGGCGTCGTTTCCAGCAAGCGAGGTGGAGAGGATGCTCAACAACGGCCTTCAGGTCACGCCGGCGGTAGAGGTCTCCTGGCTGGCGGTGGACCTGGTGTGATCTAGGAGCAGGAGAGGGGCATATATTGAGCGATTGCCGATTTTGTGCAGAAGGAATGTTCAACTGGATGTTCGATACTACGAGAATTGGACAGGTCTGATTCCAAATCGCTGCAAACTCATACCTTAGTGGAGGACGCCTGTGGGGGTGTCTATCTTAAGGTGGTTTTGCGCGGATGATCCAAGGGGTGCTAACATGAACAATTTCAACTCTCCTGCCGAGATTGCGCAGGCGACGATCAACTCTGCCGTCGTCAAGGCCAGTCTCACGCTTCCCAAGATGTTTCTGCTCGCGATTCTGGCGGGTGCATTCATCGCGTTCGGGGCAGAGTCCGCGAATCTTGTGATGCATCAGATCAGCAACACCGGTCTCGCCAGGCTCGCTGCCGGCTGTGTGTTCCCCGCCGGCCTCATCATGGTGGTAATCCTGGGAGCCGAGCTCTTCACGGGCAACTGCCTGATGGTGGAGGGAATCCTTGCGAAGAAGATCCGCTGGAGTGGTTGGATTAAGAGCCTCGTCACCCTGTGGATCGGTAACTTCGTCGGATCCCTGCTGGTGGTGGCCCTGATCGCCGGCACCACCCAGCTCGGCTACAGCTCGGACGGTCTGGGTGCGTTCACGATCAATGTCGCGCTGGGCAAGGTCAACCTCGGCTTCTCCCAGGCGTTCGTCTCCGGCATCGGCTGTAACGTGCTGGTCTGCATCGCCGTGCTGCTCGCCACCGCCGCAAAGGACATAGCCAGCAAGATTCTGGGTATCTTCATCCCCATCTGCGCCTTCGTGCTCTCCGGTTTTGAGCACTGCATCGCGAACATGTACTACATCCCTGCGGGAATCGCCGCCGCCGCCAACCCTGCCTACGCAGCCGCCGCGGCCGACCTCTATGGGATCACCTCTGATCAGCTGGCCCTGCTCTCGGTTGAGGGCCTGTTCGGCAATCTGGTTCCGGTGACTCTGGGCAACATCGTCGGTGGCGTCGCGATCGGGATCATCATGTACTTCTGCTATGCGAGCAAGTCCCGCGCCTTCAACCCCGCCAAGCCGGAGGAGAAGTAGCGGCATCCTGGGCGTTGCTATGCATCTGTCCTGTTCAGCCTGCAAGGCGGACTCGGAGGAGTTCGCCTAGAAAGAGAGGGTGTCTGCGCCATGGCAGATGAGGAGAGGCAGCACAAGTACAACATTCCCAATCTCAAGGAGGAGCGCTACGCCAAGCTGAACGACCAGAGTAGCGTCAAGCGCGTTATCGGGGTTGTCAGCGGCAAGGGCGGCGTCGGCAAGTCCCTTGTCACCTCACTGCTCGCGAGCACCGCGCTCAAGAGGGGGATGAGCACGGCGATCCTCGACTCGGACATCACCGGTCCGTCGATCCCGAAGTCGTTCGGGATCGACGGCCATGTGGGCATCGCCGGCGAGAACCACATGATCCCGGCCAAAAGCGAGGGTGGCATCAAGGTGATGTCGCTCAACCTACTGATCCAAAACGAGACCGACCCGGTTATCTGGCGCGGTCCCGTTATCTCGGGAATCGTCACCCAGTTCTGGTCGGAGGTCGATTGGGGAGATATCGATGTTATGTTCGTCGATATGCCCCCGGGGACCGGCGACGTGGCCCTCACGGTGTTCCAGTCGCTCCCTATCGACGGGCTCGTCATCGTCTCCTCGCCGCAGGAGCTTGTGGGTATGATCGTGGAGAAGGCTGTCAACATGGCTCACCGCATGAACATTCCGGTTCTTGGGCTGGTGGAGAACATGAGCTATCTTGAGTGCCCCGATTGCGGAAAGAGGATCGAGCTTTTTGGGGAGAGTCACCTAGCTGAGATCGCCGCCAAGCACGGAATCGAGAATACCGCGACGATACCGATGGACATGCGCCTGGCCGCCGCGTGTGATGATGGCAAGATCGAGTCGTTCGATCAGAGCTGGCTCGACGGAATGTTCGACGCGATTATGGGATAGGGGAGTCCTGCCACTACAGGCCTATGAGCACGATTCCGAAGATCAACCCGCCCAGGACGGCGAGCGCGGGCTTCTTGGAATGGAAGATCAGAAACGACTCTGGCAGGATTTCCCCGAACATCACAAAGAGCATCGCACCACTCGCGAAGGCGAGGCACATCGACATCCAGAACGCGTCTATCTCGCCGATCGCATACCCTATCAGCGTGCCGATGAGTATGAAGGTGCCTATGGCCGCGCCGATCAGAATCGTCCTTGCCTTGGACATTCCGGAGTGGATTAACGGTATCGCCATCGACATTGTTTCCGGGATGCTGTGAAGCCCCAGAAGCACCGCTATCATCACACCTGAGACAATCATCGTGCCGTCGGGGCTGGCGAACGATCCCCCGATGCTCACGCCTGCGGGGAGATTGTGCATCGCGATCGCGATGGCCATTACCAGACCCGCAATCTTGAGCTGCTCACTTCCCAGGGGTGTGCTCGGGTTGTCCAGGGCGCTGCAATGAGCTCGCTTCTGGGCGCGCTTGTCCACGACCCGTCCTAGGACGCCTACGATAATCGCGCCTGCGGCTATGAAGGCAGTCACGAGCAGGAGGTGCAAAAGCCCCTCACCCTGTTCCAGAGCTTCGGGGACAAAGTCGAAACAGATGATCGACAGCATCAGCCCTGCTGCGAAGCTGAGCAGGATGCTGATGGTCCTGTTGGACCCTGCGTCGAACAGCGTCGCGATTCCCGCTCCGAGCGCTCCGCATCCGATTCCGGTGATGCAGGATACGATGAGCGCCCAAGCCAGGGCCTCCATGCGCTAGGCCTGCTGCTCGTATGGATCGGAGGGTATGGGCATCTCCACGTCGCGGTAGGTGATGATGGCGTTTTCTACAAGCCACCTGTGGGCCGCGAGCCTCTTGGCGACCTCTTTGATCGCGTAGTCCCTGCCGCTCTCATGGAACTGCTCCTTGGCCTCCTCCTCGCGCCCGGGAGCGATGGCCTTGAATGCTTCGTCGATGTCTTGATCGCTGAGCTCGCCGATCTTGACCTCGAAGAGCTTGTCGAGCGAGAGGCCCTGCCTGATGATGTCGCGGGCCTGGAGCATCACCTGCATGTTGATCTGGTCTTGGGTGACGCCTTCTTCCTGCATTATGTCGTCGATGGTCTTGCCCTGCTGTCGTAGGTTGGCGACCATGGTCTGGTAGACGCTCTTTCCGGCGGTCTCGTATATCTCGTCGGGGATCTTGCCCTCGAACCTCTTGGACAGTTCGAAGTCCACCGCCTGGCTGATCTCCTGCTGGGTCTGCTGGTTGTTTTGCTCCTCCAGGCCCTCTCTGATCTTCTCGCGCAGCCCTTCGAGGGTTCCGGCGTCGGGCATGTTGACCTCGACCCAGGCATCGGTGATCTCGGGCACCATCTGGCGCTTGCGCTCCGTCACGGTGAGGGTGCAGGTATATATCTCTGTGTCGTCCTCATCGATCGTGCCCTCGCGTGGACCCTCGAAATCGAAGGTCTTGGTCTGTCCAACCGTCATTCCCACGATATTGTCGATGAAGCCCTTGGGCATAAATCCATAGTTGAGCTCGAGCAGCCTGCCCTCGCCGCATAGGCCCCTGACCTCGCGTCCGTCCTTGGTGGTGTGCATGTCGATCTGGATGAACTGGCCCATCTCGATCGGACTTCCATCGTCCTCCAACGTCTTGTATCCGGTGTTTATCTCGGCGATCTGGGCGAGCTGCTTGTCGATCGCCTCCTCCGGCACGGTGTACCTGCGAACTTCCACCTCGACGGGGTCGTAGGAGGTGAGGCTGTACTTCGGGCGCAGGAGTACGTGTATCGTGAACTGGAAGTCCTCCCCGCGGCGCGGAATCTGCTCGGAGGTGCAGTTGGGATCGAATGCCATGTCGAGCTCGGGTTCGTCGCTGATGATGAAGGGAAAGAGCCTGCTGGTGACGTAGAACTGCAGCATCGACTCAAACTGCTGATCGCCCAGCTTGTCGCGCAGCGTCTTTTCGGGGTCATCGCCATCGGGCACGACCGTGTAGGTTGCACTCACCATGTTGTCGATAGCGATGTCCATCGCATCCGACACGGTCTGGCCGTCAACCGTGACGTAGTACTCAATCTTAGTGTGACCGATCGGCTTCTTGATCAGTTTTAGGACTTCCATCTGTCCACACATTCCTCTCGACGACTCGTTGCTCTCAATCAGGCATGTAAGCGCTAATTTTAGCGTGATATTCGCCGCTCCGGTGGAAATGGGGATATCATGTTATGCGGGAAGCCGCGTGAAATCGATTCGCGGCGTGAAACGATAGGAGCGAAAATGGCAGATCAGCCGAACAAGCCTGCAAACCTCAACATCACCGCCAAACCCGAGGATCTCAAGGGAGTCTACGCGAACATGTCGATCATCGCCTCGACGCCCTCCGAATCCAGGATAGACTTCATCTACAACGACCATTCCCCGAACCCCGACAGCAAGGCTCCATCCTATCTGGTCTCTAGGGTCATCCTCTCGCACAACCAGCTTGTCGCCCTCCATAAGGCCCTCACCGAGCATCTAGAGAAGAACCCCGGCCTTACCGGAAGGTCCCAGCAGCAGTAGTAGTTCTGCGCCTGGGTGAGCTAGACGATCTTTTTGCATTGGAAGCAAACAAGATGGTGGGAATCGAGCACATCTGCAAGAACTGCAAGTTCCAGATCGCGAGGATGTGCGGCAGCCAGCTCTATCTGGACTCCGTTGGTAGCGACGCCACCTACGTGATGGTGGAACCGCGCTCCTCATGCCCGTACTGGACACTCAACCCGCAGGCAACGGACAACACCTCGGCGGGGGAGAGACCCAGGTATATCAGCACCAGCAGCTAGCGTCCCGCTTGTCTAACAAGGCGCTAACTGCCTGCGAGGGCTTGCGTGTGTGGGCGTGGGCGCGCGGGCGCGTTCGGCTTGCCGGTAGCCGTTTGACGGGGCCGAACGCTCCAGTGTGGTTGTCTGGCTAGCCCCCAACGGATATACTCTCAATTCGTTCACATCATGGTGGGTGTAGCTCAGTTGGCTAGAGCGTCGGATTGTGGCTCCGAAGGTCGAGGGTTCGAGACCCTTCACCCACCCCATCTAAATAAGCAGAGGCCGGAACGATCTCCCGGCCTCTTTTTAATATCCATCCCCTCTTGTTCCGAGTGGCATTGCATAAACGTAATACGGTGATACAATCCGAGATAGAGTAACTACGAAGTAAGTAAAAAGCAAAGACGGCTTCTGTCTGATAGCCGGATTTCACCAACTTTTGTTTAAAACATCTTAGATAAAAGGAGGATGCCATGGAAACGACAACGTCAATGGCTACCAGGGTACCGAAAGACATAATGGAGCGTTATACGCAACTTGCGCAGGGGACTGGCAGGCCAAGAAGCTATTATGTCAACGAAGCATTAGCAACCTCCATAGATCGGCTGGAATGGGAGTACGGCATTCTTAAGGATGTTGAAGACTACCGACGCGGGAAGTTAGAAACCTACAGCCTTGATGAGGTAAGGAAGCACTGTGGGCTGGACGATTAAGTTCACACGTCGAGCTGATAAAGAACTACGGAAACTTGATAAGAAGGTTTCCGAATCAATCTTGAACACTTTAGAGGCCATATCCGGTATGGAAGACCCAAGAAGCCGTGGAAAGGCTCTCACAGGCAAACTGGCTGGCCTTTGGCGCTATCGGGTTGGAGACTATCGCATCATCTGTGATATCGAGGATGACGTGTTAGTTGTTCTCGTTGTTGAGGTAGCACATCGTCGGGAAG
>CAYRYP010000007.1:0-32313 GCA_964428485.1 uncultured Coriobacteriaceae bacterium | reverse complement strand
GGGATTCTCACCATGAGCATATATGACTTCTTGCTTGACCCTAACAGCTTGAGCTAGACGAGGGCATGGTCAAAATAATGGCCAAAGCCCTTCCGCCTTCTATATGTTCAACTTGAATAGCGATGCATGTGAGAGAGCTGTGGCCAGCCGCTCAGACGCTCAGACGTAACTTTCCAAATCCGATATCAGCTCAGCCCTCGTCTCGTAGAGCCCCTCATCGAGCCCAACGAAGTACTGCCCAGGGTTGAGGAACCGCTTGAGCGACGGGTCGAGCCTGGCGAGTTCGGACTGGGTGCGCTCGCGGGCCTCGGCGCAATCGGTGTCGCCGATGACCGACCTACCCCCGCGCACGAGCGGGACGAGAACCTCAGAGCATATGTAGGACGACAGATCCCTTCTCCTCACGGGATCGAACGGGTCCACACCGATATCCGAGGTCCTGCCCGTGATCATGTCGTAGACGAGGTCTCCCATATACATCCCCGACCTGTTATGGAACCTTACAACGTCCACCACGCCGGGCAGGGTGCGCTTCACGAGCTGTGCGGAGAGTTTGATCTTCGGATCCCACGGCCCATTCGGATCCCTGCGGAGAGCCGACATCTTATAGACTCCGCCGAGAGCGGGCTGGTCGTAGGCGACGGCGAGCTTGGTGCCGACGCCCCAAGAGTCGATGTGCGCATCCTGGTCCTCGAGCGAGGCTATCGTGAACTCGTCGAGGTCGTTGGTGGCCGTGATGCCCACGTAGTCGAGTCCCGCTTCATCGAGCATGCGCCTAGCCATGCGCGACCCCTTGGCGAGGTCGCCGGAATCGATGCGAATGCCCAGCAGTCTCTCCCCACGCTCCTCCATCTCCTTGGCGACGGTGATGGCGTTTCGAACACCCTCCGCGATATCGTAGGTGTCGACCAGGAAGATAGAGTTCTTGGGCATCACCTCGGAAAATGCGCGAAACGCCTCGAGCTCACTGTCGAATGTTTGCACCCAGGAATGGGCGTGTGTTCCCGAGACGGGTATTCCGAAGACCTTCCCAGCGAGCACATTGGAGGTGGAAGCGCATCCCCCGATGTAGGCGGCGCGCGACGCATGCAGCCCGCCATCCGGGCCCTGGGCGCGTCTGAGGCCGAACTCCGCGACCTTGCCGTCGGTGGAGTTGCAGACCCTAGCAGCCTTCGTAGCCACGAGGGTCTCGAAGTTGACCGCGTTGAGTAACGCGGGTTCTATAAGCTGACAATCGATGAGGGGGCCGGTGACCCTGATCATCGGCTCGTAGGGGAACATGACGGTCCCCTCCAGCGGTGCATCTATGTCGAGTGAGAGTTCGTAGCCGCGAAGGAAGTCGAGGAAGTCCCTGTTAAAGAGCGGCTCTCCGGCAGCCACCGTCAGCGAAGCGAGGTAGTCGATGTCGTCGTCCGTGAAGCTGAATCCATCGACGATCTTGGCGAGATGATCCATCCCGCACGCGATCGCGTAGCCTCCCCCGAACGGGTTCTCGCGGAAGTGCATATAGAAGCACGCCTGTGCATCCTTGAGCCCCATCTTCCAATAGCCGTAGGCCATGGTGAGCTCGTACAGATCGTTGAGAAGCGCCTCGGAATCCCTCATTTCTCCGCCCTTCCCATTGGCTGCTGCCCACTGGTGGAACCGGAGCTTCCCCTCGAACCGCGCCTGCGACGCGACCTGCTCCGCTTCTGGGAATCTCCGGAACCCTGTTGACTCTCGCCCTTGCAGCTCTCCCCTTTGTGCTCGGAGGCGTCCGAGCGCTGACGGTTTTGGGGGTTGCGGATGTTGGAGGAGTTCTGCCCTGGACGCTGCTTTCTCTGGCGCTGCTGCTGTGGCTGCTGACCCTCACCGCGTGACTGCCGCTCCTGCGGTGTCTGGCTCCGCTGCCCCTGCTGTTGAGAGGACGACCCGCGGCGCCTGGAGCGGCGTCGCCTCGACGTCTTTTGCTCGGAATTCTCCTGGTCCCCCTTCTCCGGAGACTTCTCCTGAGAGTGGGCATCGCGCTGCTTGTCGTCGGTAGACCGCGATTTCTGCGAAGCGTCCGTCGAGCTGCGGCGCTGCTCAGATCTCGCCTGCTCCCCGCTCGCATCCGTCTTTTTCTTGCCGCTGCGCTTACGACGCCTCTTGCTCTTTGAAGAGGCCTCCACGTCGAGGATCTCATCCTCCGGGATCTCGAACGACCTCTCGCGCAGCATCGTCTGCGGGCAGTTCTCGCAAAACGCCTCTTCAGTGACCTTGTTCGGCCTGGTCTGCTGCTCGTTGTCGCTATCGAGCACCATGCCGGACAGCGGAACGTAGAAGGTCTCGCCGCCCTCGGTCATCTTGATGCGGACCCTCTCCCTCAACGTGTCTAGCTCAACGACCTTAGCCTGCCCCGCAGGTGTCTCCACAGTCGCGTTGGCCTTCGGCGCCCTCGACTTGAAATCCTTGTAGGCCTCGAACTCGTAACGCAAACAACACATCAGCCTGCCGCAGGCGCCGGAGACCTTGCCTGGGTTGAGAGGAAGATCCTGCTCCTTGGCCATCCTGATCGACACCGGCTGGAACGCGCTGCTCATCTTCACACAGCAGAGGACCTCGCCGCAGTGCCCAATGCCACCTATCAGCCTCGCCTCGTCGCGCACGCCGATCTGCTTCATGTCTACATGTATGCGCAGGCGATTCGCGAGATCGCGCACGAGCTCGCGGAAGTCCACTCGCTCCTCGCTGGAGAAGTGAAATATCGCCTTCTCAGTGTCCATCAGGTACTCGACGTCGATGGGCTTGATGTCGAGCTCCCGCTTCTTGGCGAGTTCCCTGAACACCTCCTTGGCAGCCGCACCCTTCTCCTCAAGCTCCTCGAGCCTTTTCATGTCCTCGTCGGTGGCGATGCGGATTATAGAGAGCAGCGGGCTTTTGAGCGACGATTCCTGCTCCTCTGTGATCTCGAACGGGTCGTCCTCCGCCCATCCGAATATCTTTCCCCCGTCGCGGGCTATCACGAGTCGATCGCCGCGCTTCGGAGCTGGTTGCGGGAACGTGTACCAATACGTCCTCGGGTTGAACTTGAACCTAACCGGAACCACGGTTGGCATGAAGTACCTCCCTGATATCGAAAAGCATCGTCTCGAGGACGAGCTCTGGGGTCACATTGGCGGAGATCCGCCTACGCGCCACGTCTACAGCGCGCTGGGCCGCGAGGATCGCCTGCTCGGTGGTCTCGCGGCCGGTCTTGTTAATAGTGTAATGGCAATCCACGTTAACCTTGAGATCGCCCAAGCCGATCGACACCAGCAAACAATCCCGAAGCCACGACGACACGACCGAGAAGATCACATCCAGACCCTCGCGCAGAGAGCCCTTGATCTTGCGCTCCTGCTGCTTATCGAAGTACTTCAGCGCACTTGTGGACATGAATTCCTCGTTGTTCTTGCGGCTAGCGGTGACCTTCTTCTCGAGCTCCTTCTGCGGTCCCCGGAGTGCGGCCATCAGCTCCCGCGACATATCTATCACGTCGCGCAAATCGGAATCGGAGAGCCTCTCCAGGCACTCTATGGCCTTGATGCGCACGTTCCTGCTGGCCTCCGAGCCCAAAAACTCGCAGGCGCGCTTGGTGGAGCCGCCGACCGCGGCAAGTGCCATGGCCGCCTCGCTGTCGTTAGCACCTGTGGCCCTCTTGACCAGCCCTATAGCCTCCGAGTCGGGCAGTCTACGAAACACTAGCGTCTGGCACCTGGAGACGAGCGTGGCCATAACTGCGTCGCGGCTCCTCGCCATCAGCACGAAGGAGGTGTTGCGGGGCGGCTCTTCGAGCGTCTTGAGGAGCGCGTTTGCAGCCTGGCCCCTCAGAAGGTCGGCGCGGGTTATCACGTAGAGCTTGTGGTTTGCCCTTACCGGCGCGAGGAAACTGTCGTGGATCAGATCGTGGATCTGGTCGACTACATATCCCCCGACGCCCTCGGGTTCGATCCAATGGACGTCGGAATGAGTCTGGCGCGCGATCCTGCGGCACGTGTCACACTCACCGCAGCCACCCGAGGGGCACAGCAGCGCGCGCGCCAGGGCGAAGGTCACCTCGGTCTTTCCGGATCCGACGGGCCCGGCAAACAGGTAGGCGTGAGAGAGCCTGCCCTCGCTGGCGGCCTGCTCCAGAAACCTCGTCACCTGCGACTGACCCATGATCCCCGAAAACGGCGATGCGGTCCCCTGCGTCTCAGCGGCCATTCGGACCATCCCCGCCTCCGTTACCATCAGAGCGCGTTGCCATGGCTGCGGCCAGCGGCTCTATCAGATCCCGTACCTCCCGCGCTACGACGGCGGCGGTGCTAAGAGCGTCGTCGCTGACGTGCACGCGCCTGACCCTCTCCGGGTTTGCCTCCGCGATCCTTGAGAATGCCTCCCCCACCGCCTCGTGAAAGCCTATCGGCTCACTCTCGATCCTGTCGCCGCCGAAAGACCTGGCGATCTCGAGAGCCCTTTTGGTCGGACGCTCCAGCAATATCGTTCTGTCGGGCGCGAGCCCTAAAGTGGAGACCTCCTCCACCTGGGTGATCATCTGGGCGCCGAGCCCCCTGGCCGCCCCCTGGTAGGCCATCGTGGAGTCGGTGAACCTATCGCAGATGACGACCTCGCCCCGCTCCAGAGCGGGCAACACTATCTGATCGATCATCTGAGCGCGAGCCGCCTCGTAGAGCAGAAGCTCGCACCTGGGGCTCATCGCCGAGTTCGCCCTGTCGAGAAGTATCGAGCGGATCGACTCGCCTATCGGTGTGGAACCCGGCTCGCGAAGCACCGTTGCGACCAGCCCCAGGGAGCGCACGTGGGAGGCCAGCAGCTCCACCTGAGTGGACTTGCCGCAGCCCTCGCCGCCCTCAAACGTCAAGAACACACCACGAGGCGAGCTCATCGGGACTCCCCTCTCTTCCCAACGCTCTCGAAAAGATCGGCTCCTGTGGAGTCGATCGCCACGAAGGCCGGCAGATCCTCTATCTCGAGCTTGGTGAGGGCCTCGGTGCCGAGATCCTCCCAGGCCACCGTCTGTGCGGAGGTAACATGGGTGGCAAGAAGCGCAGCCACACCTCCTACAGCGGTGAAGTGAACGCTGCCCGTTTTTTTGCACGCCTCTTTAACGGAGGCATCTCGCTTTCCCTTGCCGAGCGTGGCGGTGATCCCGGCGGCATACATCTCGGGTGTTGCGCCATCCATCCTGGAGGCGGTCGTAGGACCAACAGAACCTAGCGGCCTTCCAGCTGCGGGAGGGGTCGGTCCTGCGTAGAAGAGCGCCTGACCAGAAAGGTTGTACGGCAGCTCACCCGTCTCATGGAGATGCTTCAGCGCCCGGGCATGCCCTGCATCGCGCATCGTGAAGATCGTCCCTGACAGCAGTACCGGCTGGCCCGCCCTGAGAGCGGCCAGATCCTCGATGCTCGCAGGCAGCTGCACATGCACTGGGGAGTCCATGGCGCCATCTTGGCACGTACCCATCTAGCCCACCTCCAGCTCGACGCTCGCGGAGCGCATCGCGCAGCAGCCCATGTTGATCGCGAGCGGCAATGCGGCGATGTGGCATGGTGCGGTGTTTATCGCAAGACCCACCGCCGTGGTATCACCGCCCAGGCCAGCCGGACCCACGCCGGTCGAATTGACGGCCTCGAGCAGCTCGCGCTCCAGTTCGGCCACAGACGGGTTGGGGCTGGGCTGGCCCACCGGACGCAACAGCGCCTTCTTGGCGAGTCCTGCAACCTTGTCGAACGTACCACCCACGCCTATGCCGATCACCAACGGCGGGCAGGCGCTCGATCCCTTCTCGATGACGCAGGAGAGTACCTGCTCAATGATGCCGGAGGTTCCCGCACCCGGCGGGAGCATGACGACCCTGGAGGCGTTGTCCGAGCCGCCGCCCTTGAGCATTACATGGAGCGTAGCACCGCTCCCTGGGCGGAAGGTTAGCTCTGTGAAGGCGGGTGCGTTGGTGTTGGTGTTGCTCCTGTCGACGAGAGCGTCTGCAAGGATGCTCTTGCGCAGCCTCGCGCCCTCGTAGGCGCGGGCCACCGCAGCGTCGACACCGGAGAATATGTCACCGGGGACGCTCATCTGCTCGCCAACTTCGAGCCAGACCCAAACCGAACCGGTGTCCTGGCAGATGGGCACGCGGTCAACTCGGGCGATCTCGTCGTTTTCCACCATCATCTGGAGAACCGACCTGGCCCTCGGATCTGTTTCGGTTGACAGAGCGGAGGCTATCGCAGCCATCACGTCTGGACGCGTGGAGGTGGCGATGTCGGGTATGATGCGCTCCACCGCATCTGCAACCGATGCGGCGTCGAGGGTGCGCATGACGTATCCGCCCCTGGTCTGTCGCCCGGTCGCATCCGCGGACCTAGCCTCTATGGAGCCGGATGGCATCTCTTGCCGCCGATCCTAGAGGTCGAGCCCATCCAGGGCGTCGATCGACTTGCGGATGCTCGCAGCGGAGTCGGCTAGGCTTTGTTTGTCGGAGTCGTCGAGGTCGAACTCGACAATCTCCTTGATTCCGTTTTTGCCCAGCTTCACCGGGACGCACATATATATGCCGTCGATGCCGTACTCGCCCTCGAGGAGTGCGCACACGCTGAGGGTATCGTCGGAGTCTGTCAGAATGACCTCAACCATCCTGGCAATCGATGATCCCGGTGCATAGAAGGCGGAGCCGGTCTTGAGGTGGTTGACCACCTCGGCGCCGCCGTTGACGGTGCGCTCGCAGATGGCCTCGATCCTATCTGCGGGAATGAGCTCGGAGATCGGCTTGCCGGCGACGGTGGAGTGGCTGGCAAGGGGAACCATGCCCTGGCCGTGTGCCCCCACGACGATCGCATCGACGTCGGCGATGTCGCATCCCAGCTCCTGCTGGATCGCGTAGGCGAACCTGGAGGAGTCGAGCACACCTCCCATTCCGAAGATCCTCTCCTTGGGGATGCCGGATCTCTCATGTGCCAGGTAGGTCATGATGTCGAGCGGGTTGGTGACACAGATAAAGATCGCATCCGGCGAGGCCTCGCGAGCCTGACTGATCACCGAGGTGATGATCTTGGAGTTGGTGGCAAGCAGATCCTCTCGGGTCATTCCGGGCTTGCGCGGCACTCCGGCGGTGATCACCACTATGTCGCTTCCGGCGGTGTCGGAGTAGTCGTTGGTGCCGATCACGGTGGGGCCGTACTTCTCGATGGACCTCATGTGCATCATGTCCAGCGCCTTGCCCTGGGGCACTCCCTCCACGACATCGATCAACACGACGTCGGCAAGGTCCTTGAGAAGGATCATCTGCGCTGCGGTGGCGCCAACGTTTCCGGCCCCCACCACCGTTACCTTGGGATAAGACATATCAAAACCTCCAATGCGATATCTTCACGCCGTCGCGCACGCCCTAGGCGCAGTGCGGCGCTCTACTTCTCGGCCTTGGCAGCGCCCGACTTAGTGGACGCGGACTTCTTGGCCGTGCTCTTGGTGGACGCAGACCTCTTGGTCGCACTCTTTCGCGAGGACGACTTCGCTCTGCCCTTGCCCTTGTCGTCGCCATCCTTCTTCTGGCTCGGGCAGTCCAGGTTGGGGCAGAGCCTCCAAGGGTTGCGGGTATTCACGATTACGATCGGGGCCCCGCAGTGCTCGCAGCGCTCTCCCGTGGACTCGATCTTGCCATTTCTGGGCAGCGGGTAGCTGGTGTTGCACTCCTCGTAGTTCTCGCAGCGGATGAACCTCTTGAGGGTCTTGGGATTCTTCTGCGCGATCAGGCGAGAGACCTTGCCCATCTCCTCGCAAGCCTTGCAGTCGCCGACCACCACGTTAGGTTCGTAGTTTGTCTTGCACATCGGGTCAATGCACAAGACCTGGGGTTTGGAACGAAACGCCTGCACCTGTATCTGCGCACCGCCGCATACCGGGCACAGCTCCTCCACAGGCCTGAGCCTGCCATCCGGCACCGGATAGGTGATGTCGCAGTCGGGCCAGGCTGAGCACCCAATGAAGCGTGACTTGTTCTTGGCCGACGACTTGAGGAGCAGGTCGTGCCCGCACTTGGGACACGCGCCGACCCTAGCATCTGCGGCGACCGCCTCGGATAGGGCCTCGCCCACCTCCTCCTTCTTGGGGATCAACACCTCGATGATCTCGTCGAGAAGGTTGCGGGAGTGCCCAACCACGTGGTCGAGTGTCTCCTTGCCCTCGCAGATCTCACTCATCTCCTCCTCGAGCTCCGATGTCATCGCCGGCGAGACGATCCTGGGAGCGAACTGTCCGAGAGCGTCGATCACCGCCATGCCGAGCTGCGTAGGCTCGATGGGGTTGTTCTGTATGTAGTTGACCTGCATAAGGCGCTCGATCGTGGAGTGCCTGGTGGATTTGGTACCCAAGCCCAGCCGCTCCATCTCCTGGATGAGCTTGCCCTGCGAATAGCGTGCTGGCGGCTCGGTCTGCTTGGCCAAAAGCTCGGGCTCCGAGAAGGCGAGCGTCTCGCCATCTTCGAGCACGGGCAGCTCCTCGTCCTTCTTCAGACCGTAGGGGTATATCTCCCTAAAGCCCGGCTCCACCACCGAATCGCCCTTAGCGGTAAAGCTCTCCCCATTGACATCGAGCACGACCTTGGTGGCCTCAATCCTCGCAGCCCCGGAGAGCGTTGCCATGTACCTGCGAGCTATCAGGTTGTAGAGTTTCCACTCCTCGGGCTTGAGCCTGTCAGAGTCCGCGCACCCCGTCGGGTGGATCGGAGGATGGTCGGTGGTCTGGGTCTTGCCCCTAGTGGGCTTGAAGCTGCCGGCAGCCAGGAGCTTCTTTGCATACGGCGCGTAGACCGGGTTGTCGCAGAGCATCTTGAGCGACTGTTTGAAGTCTATCGAGTTGGGATAGACGGTGTTGTCGACCCTGGGATAGGAGATGTAACCGCTCATGTAGAGCGACTCGGCTATCCTCATCGTCCTCGCGGGAGTAAGGCCGATCGCCGAGGCTGCGGCCTGAAGCGACGTGGTGTTAAACGGAGACGGGGGCTGCACCTGCCTAGTCTTCTTCTCGACCTCCGTCACTGTCGCCGAGGTTGCGTCCGCAACCCTATCGAACACAGACTTAGCCTCCTCTTCTGAGGAGAAGCGCCCCTTCTTGTGGCTGACCTTGAAGGTCTCGCCACCATCATTTGCACACGTGCCGTTGATGACCCAGTAGTCCTCGGGCACAAACGCCAGGCGCTCGCGCTCCCTTGCGACGATCAGAGCCAGAGTCGGAGTCTGCACGCGTCCGGCGGATCTCACGTTCCCAAAGCCACTGTACTTGGCGATCGTAAGATAGCGCGTCAGCACCGCACCCCATATCAGGTCGATGTGACGCCTCGACTCACCCGCCTGTGCGAGCTCCACGTCGAGCTCTACCAGGTTCTCGAACGCGTGCGTGATCTCGCCCTTCGTGAGCGCGGAGTAGCGTGCGCGGGTCACCGGGGCGTCGGAGACCTCCCGCACCATCTCTACCGCGTCGGAGCCTATGAGCTCTCCTTCGCGGTCGAAGTCCGTGGCGATGATTATTCCATCCGACTTCTTGGCGAGGTTCTTGAGTGTGCGGATGATGTCCTTCTCCGCAGGGGGTTTGACGATCGGCGCGTACACCAGATAGGGAAGCATCGGGAGTTTCCAGTCCTTGAGACTAACCCCATTCTCGAAAAATGGCTTCTTCTTCTTAAATGGGGGCTTGTCGAGCCTGTCCGGGATGTCCGGTGCAGGAATCTCGTTGCCGTCGTCGTCGATCCCAACCCAGCCGGTCTTCTTGGCGTACTCGAGCTTGCTGACGAAATCCACGTTGAGGATGTGGCCGCGCAGCCCGATCGCGACCCACTCCTCCCCCTTGCGCGTAAATCTGTACACGGGAGTGTTGTAGACCTTGTCGGCCTTGGGCTTCCCGTCGGAGATCAGATCGGCGATCTTTTGCGCCGCAATATTCTTCTCGGTTACTACGAGTATCAAATCGGAAACCCCCCGGTATCCTCTCGTCTCTTCCTATTCGTCTCCACTATCTTTCGAAGCGGCGCCCACCTTGCCGGCAAGCCAGGTGCTCCATGCTCTTATCCCGTCTCCTTTGGTCGACGACACGGGAAAGATCGGGGCGGTGGGATTGAGCTGGGACATGGAGATACGAAACTCCCTCTCGTCGAAATCGAAAACACCCATGGCATCGACCTTGCTCAGCACCACAGCCTGGCACTCCTGGAATATCGCGGGATACTTCACCGGCTTGTCATGCCCCTCGGGAACCGAAAGCACCACAACCCTGAGATCCTCGCCGAGGTTAAAGTCGGTCGGGCAGACCAGGTTGCCCACGTTCTCTACGATCACGAGGTCGAGCGAGTCCAATTCGAGCTCGTCGAGCGCCTTGGAGATCATCTGCGACTCCAGGTGGCAGATGCCGCCCGTGTTGATCTGCACGCAGGGGATGTTGCGGTCCCTCATCTTCTCTGCATCCACATTACTGGCGATGTCACCCTCTATGACGCCGATCCGCATCCTGTCCTCTAGGGCTGCGATGGTTGCGAATATGAGGGATGTCTTCCCAGAGCCAGGGCTGGCCATGAGGTTGAGCATGTGGACCCCGGCAGCATCGAGTCTGGCTCGATTGTCGCGGGCGATCCTGTCGTTGTTCTCGAGAATTGGCTTCCCGATATCAAGCTGCATTATGCAGACCTCCAACTTTCTCGCAAGCGGATACGAGTCTAGCACACCGCCATAAACGTAAATCTACGGCAGATCCACCTCGATGTGGTCGATATACATCTCCCTGCCGCTCAACAGCTCCGTGAAAGGGCCGTCACATTCCGGACACCGCCTCGTGTGTAGGCCGTGCTCAAACTCGGCTCCGCAATCCATACAGCGCGATCTGGGGTGCACGTGCTCGATCCGCAGCTCCGCTCCCTCACTGAGAGTTCCCACGGACAGTGCGTCGAATGCGAAGTCCATCGCCTCGTCCACGACCTGGGAGAGATCCCCCACCACTATGTCTATCGAGACGACCCTTTGAGCCCCTGCTTGCTCGGCAGACTCGTTGACTGTCTCCAAAATGGCGCCCACCAGGCTGAACTCGTGCATCTTACCCGCGCTTCCTGCGGCGAGCGAACCTGCGCCCCGCGCCTTTGGAGTCGGCCGCATCCCGCTCTAAATCCTCTTCCTCGTTGTCTGTCTCCTCGCCAACGGCAACCCCGGCCGCGACCCTCTTGCGAAGCACCAACCTCGCCAGGCCCAGAGACACCTCGTAGAGCCCCACCATCGCGGCGAACAGCATGAGCATTGGGATGGGCGAGGCGTCCGGCGTCACAAAAGCGCACAGCACCATCAATGTCACGTAGATGACACGCCAGCTCTTGCGCAGCTTCTTGTAGGAAACGATCTTGAAGACTATCAGGTAGAAGATTACGAGCGGGAGCTCAAAGGCGATCCCAAACGCCAGCTCAAACATGAGTATCAGATTGATGTAGGAGTAGGCATCCGGCAGGATCGTAGCGATAGCCGAGGCCTGGCCAAGCAACCACTCGAACGCGGGGGCGAGTATGACGAGGTAGCAGAAGACGTTTCCGAGCGCGAAGAGCGCTATCCCCGCGAAGAACGTGGGAACGACCCACTTGCGCTCGTTGGGTTTGAGTGCCGGCAGGAAGAAGGCCAGCAGGTTCCAGATCCATATCGGGGCGGTGACGAGTATCGCGGCGACGAACGAGATCTGGAACCTCAACGTAAATCCCCCGAGCGGGTTCATGATGTTGATCTGCGACGTACCCTCACCTGGGAGGTAACGGCTGACCGGATCGAGCAGGAAGGTCACGAGCTGGGGCGAGAAGAAGTAGATGACGATCGTTGCCACCAGAAGACACACCGCCACGACCACCAGCCTGCGCCTAAGCTCGCCAAGGTGCTCCCTTATCGACATCCTCTTCGGTCCGATGGGCATCGTCATCGCGGGTGCCTAAAGCACCTCGCAATCCCTCCCCTCGTCCTCGGAGGCTTCATCTGATGGACCCTCGGATGCGACTCCGGAGCGATCTTGGGACGCATCGTTCTGCTGACCGACTATATCCTGCGCCTGAGCCTTGAGTCTGAGCTTTCTCTGGGTAAAGCTCTCGCGGTCGGAGAGCTTTACCACGCGGTGCGCGCTCTTTTCATCGAGGGTGCTCGACTCACCTCCAGAGGCACCGCTGACCGCGTTTTCGCGATCGGCATCTTCTTTGCCATCGGAGTCAGCCGTATCTGCAGGCGCTAAGTCTCCCCTACCATCTTGTGGAGATGCCCCTTCGTCCTTGCCATCCTCCGGGTCCAGAGCGTCGCCTATCTTGGAGAGGGCCAAAAACGGATTCTGTTCCATCTCCTTCGCCTTGTCGGAGTTGATGACCTGATTGACCTTGTCCTGCGCGTCTCGGAACTGCCCTAACGCGCGGCCTATGGTCTTGCCGACGTTAGGCAGTCTGTCCGGTCCCACGATGATGAGGGCGAACACGAGTATCACGAGAATCTCTGCTGGTCCTATGTTCATCTCTCGGTAAGCGTCTCCTCTTCGCCCGACCGGATTGGCTTTAGCCCTACTCCAGGAGGGACAGCTGCGCTGTGGCGAAGGAGTTCGCACCTGTCTCGTCGTCGGGATCGAGCTCGATCGCCTGGTTGTACGACTCCTTGGCAGCATCGGTATCCCCAAGCACCACCTGGACCATCCCAAGCCTCGCCCATGCCATAGCGTTTTCGGGATCGGTCTCGGTCGCGGCAACAAGGGTGTCATTGGCCGTTTCGAAGTCGTCCAGATAGTAGTAGCACATGGCCAGGTAGACCTGGGCGTCCGAGTCCGACGTGGTCTCGAGATAGGCCTCAAACTGCTCTGCCGCTAGCTCGAAAAGTTCGTCGCTGGTGCTCTCGGACTCAATCGTCCCCTGCAAAACCCCGGTGGCCCACTCGTAGTAGATATCCGCGAGGCTGTATATATCATCAGCGTCCTCGGGATCACTGTACATTGCAGCCAGGAGTTGGTAGTACTCGTCGGAGTCGGTCTCTTCGGCCGTCGAACACGACGACAGAGCGGAGACGCTGGGAATCGCGAACGCCGCGATGAGCACCAGGCCCAACACTACGGCAAACACCCTGCGAACACCACTGGCCGCCGTCTCCTTGCGCCTCTTCTTGGAACTCTTAGGCGATTGAGCGACAGAATCGTCGTCGTATTGGAAACCCGACGACTTCGCAGTGCTGCTGGAGTCAGACAACGAGCGGGCGATCCTCTTCGCGTGATTAGACTTGTTCTTTGGCTTGAACCTGCTTCCAGACAAGTTTCGGTACCTTTCCCTCTCTCGGTTTTGCAGTGTCTTCTAATTACGAAGTTTGGTCCGCATCTCCTCGACCCTCTCGAACACCCTAGAAAAGTCGACGCCGTGGACGTGACCGTTGTCGTAGAGAACATTCCCGTTGACCATCGTCATCAGGATGTTCTCCTGCGTGGCAGTGTGGACGATGGCGGTGGTGGGATCGTGTGCGGGAATCTGATGCGAGTTGGAGAGGTCGATCGCGATGATGTCGGCGAGCTTGCCGGGCTCGAGCGAACCGATCTTGTCATCCATCCTCAGCGCCTTCGCCGCACCTAGCGTCGAGAGCCTGATCGCCTCGGATGTCCGCAAAAAGTTGCTGCGCATTCCCGACATCGACCTTTGCATAAGAAGCGTGAGGCGCATCTCATCGATGGGGTCGGTGACATCTGAGGCCGCCGGAGAGTCCGTTCCGATCCCGACCCTGATCCCAGCCTTGAGGAACTTCATGACCGGGGCGATACCCATTCCCAACTTCGCGTTGCACCTGGGGCAGACGGATATAGCGACATCGCGGTCGGCGAGTGTGTCGATGTCGCGCTCGTCGACCTGCGTGCAGTGGATGGTCATGACGTTTGGCACGTCGAAGAGCTTCCAGTTGAGGATGTACTGCACGGGGCTCACGCCCTTGGCGAGCCACACCAGGTCATAAGCTTTGTTGTGGCTGTCGATGATGTCGTCGTAGTGTGCGAAGAACGGAGTCCCGTACTTGACGAAGTCGTACTCCTCCTTGCAGGACGCAAGGTGCATCGCCACCTGGGTGCCGTCCATCGCGTAGTCCGCGAGCTCCCCAAAAATATGAGGATGGCACGTATAGAGAGAGTACGGCGCGATCCCGATCTCGAGCAGATCGGGGTTGGCCCTCTTACGCCAGTTCTCGACATCGTTATAGGCGGACTCGAGGACGTAGCGGACCTCGGAGCGGTCGAGCGCGCCGACCTCCCTGTAGATGACGCCGCGCAGGCCAATCTCGCTGGCCGCATGGAGAGAGGCTCCTGTGGAGGTGATGTCGGCGATCGTCGTGATGCCCGACCTCACCGCCTCGAGCGCGCCGAGTAGCGCGGAGTCGATCCAGTCCTTGTAGGTGAAGCGCTGACTCTTCTTGTCGAGCTGGAGCTTCCATGCAGCATACGGGATGTCGTAGAGCAGCCCTCGCAGGGCCGAGTACTCCAGATGCGTGTGCGTATCCACGAATCCGGGCATCAGCGCGGCGATCCCGAAGTCCCTGAACTCCTCCTCCGGGTACTTGGCGCGCAGAGTATTCGCGTCACCGATGTCGATGACCTTGTTGCCTCTGACTAGAACAGCGCCGTTTTCGATATGAGGAGCGGAAACGGGAATTATATACCTTGCGAAGAGAAGCATGGCAGGTCTCCTGTCGCGCGAGTGCACCATGGGGCTAGCTGCCCCGGCACAAGAATCTGAGTGCATTCATTAAACACTATATCCCCCGAGCGGCGATTTCGGGTCCGCAAGGGCTGGGAAAGCAGCGAAGACGCCAAGCCTCGACTCTTTGCGGTTGTTGCATGCAGATATCGTGAAGCGTGGTCGTAGGAGCACGGGGTGCACAACCACCTCCGGCGGCGTCGATCCCACAGGAGCTACTCCCTCTTTTGCAGGATATCTGTGCAGAGGTCGGCGAACGCAGCTATCTCATTTGCAGACGCTCCCTCCAACCTCACGTGGACCGCCCGTCTCCCGCTGTCGCACAGCGCCGCGAAATCCCCCCTGGCCTGAGCGCGGGCGATATCACCCAGCATGTAGCACTCGCCGGGAACCTGCACGTCTGAGCGAGAGTCGCTCTCTGCAGAGATGATCAGGAAAGCCCCGGTGTTGGGACCGCCCTTCTGGTACTGCCCTACTGAGTGCAGGTAGCGGGGGCCAAACTCCAAACACGCGACGCGCCCAGTAGAAAGCTCGATCTGCCTCCTGAGGGCGTCAAGTCCCTCGACCGTCTCGAGGGAGTCGGGGATGAAGGCGTTCATCGACACGTATGAGCCCAGTGGGAGATCCAGCAGGATCGACGAGAGCGCATCGCGCAGTGCGAGCGCGGCGGGACGGTCCTGGTCGCAGATGCCCTCTGACACCTCGAAGGCGCAGATCGGACCGCAGCCCAAAACGGCCTCCATCCCTGAGCTTCGGTCCGCGGCTGCCTCGGATGAGAGCAGGGTCCTCACAGCCACCTTGGTGCTCTCGACATCGGGCTGGTCGAACGGGTTGACCTCAAGCAACGCCCCTAGCATCGCGATTGCATACTCCCAGACGAGCATGTGAGCGGCAACGTCCTCGGGACTGGAGATCTCGAGGCGGATACTGGGAACGTCACCTGAGACCGCCGAGGCGCGCCTCTCCCCGTCGTGGTCGATGGTGGCGGAGTAGACAATCGCGCATCTGTCGCCCATGTCGGCCGCTCGATCACCGAGCATCGAGATGTCGCTCTCGATTGCAGGCATCATACCCTTGCCGTGCTTGCCGAGTGACTCAGCCACAAGCTGCTCGATCCAAAGCCCAAGAGAGCCGCAACCCGATCCGAAGTTCAGACAGATCTTATCCCTTCCCTCGAGATAACACTCATGTAGGAAGGCGGCGAGCGAAAGCGCCGGGTTTGAGATGCTGTCGACGGAGCATTCGCGCTGCACGTCCGACAAGCGCTCGAGAAGCGATGCGGAGTCTATGCCCATGAGCGACATCGGGACCAACCCGAACACCGAAAGCGCTGAGAAACGCCCGCCCACTTCGGCGGAGCCGTTGAAGATCGCCCTGTAGCCGAGCTCTGTGGCCAGCGCCTCCAGGGAACTACCTGGATCCGTAATGGCGACAAACCTGCTCCCCGCCGCCTCGCCAAGTTCGGATCGCACCCGCTCCCACACGCATCTGGACATCATCGTGGGCTCGAGCGTGGAACCAGACTTCGATGAGACGATAAAGATGGTCCTTGCCGGGTCGATCTTCTCCAACGAAACCGACAGGGCCTCGCCCGACATCACGTCAAGGGTCCTGTACTCGATCGGCAGCCTCCCATGAGCGTCGAGAACCGACGCCATCGTCATTGGGGCTTGACTGGAACCACCCTGCCCTATCAGGACTACAGCGTCTAGGCCCTCCTGGCGAGCTTGGGCGGCGAAAGCGTCGATCATCGCGGGGTCTACTGGCGGATCGGTGCAGAGTCTCGTCCATCCCATAAAACTGGAGGCGAACTCACGTGTTGCGGGATCGAAGGAGTACAGGGAAGCATCGGATGACGCGACCTTGCTTCCAGCCTGCATCTCGATGAGCCTCTGGGCGCTTTTGGAGGAAGTTCTTGGAATCGTGTCAAGGACCATGGGTGTTCACCACACTGCTACAAGGGCCCGGGCAGGTTTCCCCACCCGGGCCCGTTGGTTTCAGATAGAACCGGGACTACTTCTCCTCGGAGTCCTCCGAAGCGGGCTCCTCTGTGGCCTCGTCAGCCTCGGCAGCGGGAGCGTCGGCCTCATCGGTCACTGTCTCCTCAGTCTCCTCGGTGGCCACGGTCTCGTCGGCCTCAGACTCTGCAGCGGCGGCCTCTTCAGCCTCGTCGTTGGCCTCCTCGGTCTCGGACTCAGCCTCGTCAACAACCTCCTCCGCAGCGGTCTCCTCGGAAGCCTCAGCATCCTCGTCATCGTCATCGAACTTGAACTTGGCGACGAGGTCCTCCTCGGCCTTCTCCTGAGCCTTCTTGCCACGCAGAGGCTTCTCAGCCTTCTTCTCGGTGGCGGTGGGGGCTGCGCCGGAGACGGGCTCGGTAACGAGCTCCATGATCACCATCGGTGCATTGTCGCCCTTGCGGTTACCGAGACGGTAGATCCTGGTGTAACCTCCGTTGCGTCCGGCGAACATGCCCTGCTCGACCTTCTCGAAGATCTCGCGGACGATCTCCTTGTCCCCCACCTTCGCGATGGCAAGGCGACGAGAGTGGACGTCACCGCGCTTGGCCCAAGTGATGATCCTGTCTACGTAGGGACGGATCTCCTTGGCGCGGGTCGCGGTGGTCTTGATGCGGTCGTTTGCCAAGAGCGCTGCCGTGAGGCTCTTCTTCATGGCCTTGGCGGGGGCGGCATCGGTGCCCAGCTTGCGGCCCTTCGTGCGATGTCCCATAACTTGGTTCTCCTACTACTGCTTGAGGCTGAGGCCCATCGTCTGAAGTTTGTCCTTGACTTCCTCGATGGACTTCGCGCCGAAGTTGCGGATGTTGAGCAGGTCGTTCTCGGAGTACTCCACGAGCTGGCGCACCGAGTGGATTCCAGCGCGCTTCAGGCAGTTGTAGGAGCGAACCGAGAGCTCCAGGTCCTCGACCTGCTTCTCGAGCTCGAAGTTCTTGGACGGACCCTCGGGAGCGAAGATCGACTCCTGCGGGGCCTGCTCCGTGCCCTCCTGGAGGGCCAGGAAGACATCCATGTGCTGGGTGATTATGACGGCGGCATTGCACACAGCGGGAACCGGTGCGATGGCGCCGTTGGTCTCGACCTCGAGGATCAGACGGTCGTAGTCGGTCCTCTGGCCGCGACGGGTGTTCTCGACGCTCATAGCGCAGCGCTTGATCGGTGAGAACAAGGAGTCGACGTGGATGATTCCGATAGGATCGTCGGGACGCTTGTTGCGCTCGGCGGAGACATATCCTCTGCCAACGCCGATCCTAATCGTCATCTCTAGCGCGCCGCCCTCTGCGACGGTTGCGATGACGTGGTCGGGGTTGACGAGGTTGAACTCCGCCGGCACCTGGATATCAGCGCCGGTGACCACGCAAGGGCCCTCAGCCGTGATGGTTGCAACGGCCTCATCGGCGGTCTTCATGGGCGAGAAGACGAGCCCCTTGACGTTAAGGACGATGTCGGTGACATCCTCGACGACGCCCTCTGCCACCGTGAACTCGTGCTGCACTCCATCAATCTGGATCGCAGTGACCGCTGCGCCAGTCAGCGAGGAAAGCAGAACTCGGCGCATGCTGTTGCCCAGCGTGGAACCGTACCCGCGCTCGAGTGGCTCCACGATGAACCGCGCCATCGTGTCGCTGACAGGCTCTACCGTGACCTGGGGCCGGATGAATTCTGACATGAAGCGGTGCCTCCTCTGGCCAATCGTTACTTCGAGTAGAGCTCGACGATGAGCTGCTCGCGGATGTCTAGATCGATCTGATCGCGGCTAGGAAGCGAGAGCACAGAGCCGGTCAGCTTCTCGATATCAACCTCGAGCCAGCCGGGAACCTCCATGCGCTCGTTGCTGACGAGCGAGGACTTAATTACAAGCATGTCCTTGGCCTTGGGGGCAACCTCGATGTAGTCGCCCGGGCGGACCCTGTAGGACGGGATTGTGACCCTGCGGCCGTTGACCATGATATGGCCATGGCGAACCTGCTGGCGGGCCTCGTCGCGCGACTTGGAGAACCCGAGCCTGAATACAACGTTATCCAGACGGGTCTCGAGGAGCCTGAGAAGATTCTCGCCGGTAACGCCAGACTGGCGGTTGGCGATGTCATAGTACTTGTGGAACTGCTTCTCGAGGACTCCATAGATCCTCTTGGTCTTCTGCTTCTCGCGCAGCTGCATGCGGTACTCTGAGTCCTTGGAGCGCTTCTTGCCTGCCTCGCCCGGCGCGTACGGACGACGCTCGAAGGCGCACTTGGCGGAATAGCAGCGATCCCCCTTGAGGAACAGCTTGTTTCCTTCACGGCGGCATAGCTTGCAATCCGCACCGGTATAACGTGCCATTTCTTATATCACCTTCCTGGGAACCTACACGCGGCGGCGCTTACGCGGGCGGCAGCCGTTGTGCGGGATGGGCGTGCAATCCTGAATCGACGCGACCTCGAGTCCTGCGGCCTGCAGCGACCTGATGGCGGTCTCCCTGCCGGGGCCGGGACCCTTAACGAACACGGCGATCTTGCGGAGTCCATGCTCCTGCGCGGTCTTGGCAGCCGCCTCAGCCGCCATCTGGGCTGCGAACGGGGTGGACTTACGCGACCCCTTGAACCCGACCGTGCCGGCGGACTGCCAGGAGATCACGTTGCCCTGGGTATCGGTGATCGACACGATAGTGTTGTTGAAAGTTGACTTGATATGCGCCTGGCCGACGGCGATGTTCTTTCGCTCGGAACGGCGGACGCGGGTGTGAGTATTTTTCTTCTGTGCCATCGTTTACTTCTTCTTTCCGCCGATTTGCTTACGAGGTCCCTTGCGGGTGCGGGCGTTGGTATGGGTACGCTGCCCACGCACGGGAAGGCCCTTACGATGACGAAGGCCGCGATAGCATCCGATCTCCATGAGCCTCTTGATGTTCTGGGAGACCTCGCGACGAAGATCACCCTCGACCTGGAGGTTCTTGTCGATGTAGTCCCTGATGGCGATAACCTCGTCCTCGGTGAGATCGCGTACCCTGGTGTCGGGGTTGATGCCGGTAGCCGCGATGATCTTCTTTGAGGTGGTCAGGCCGATTCCGTATATATAAGTCAGACCGATTTCAACTCGCTTGTCGCGAGGAAGGTCGACACCGACTATACGAGCCAATGCAAACTCCTCCCTAGCCCTGGCGCTGCTTGTGGCGCGGGTTTTCGCAGATCACGAGGACGCGGCCATGGCGCCTCACGATCTTGCACTTGTCACACATCTTCTTAACAGAAGGGCGAACTTTCATCTCTTCTTTCCTTTCGGATAAAGAACTCTGTATAAACACGCCGCAGCCGCAGGCGCTGGTTGTCATCCTTATTGGAGAACGAAACTCAAAGCACGCAAAAACCATCACCTCCCGATTCTTGGAGGATGATGGCAAAATGCGGCTCTGAGTTATTTGAAGCGATAGGTGATGCGGCCCCTAGACAGGTCGTAGGGTGAGAGCTCCACGGTCACTCTGTCACCGGGGAGGATCCTGATGTAGTGCATCCTCATCTTTCCCGATATATGCGCCAGAATGACGTGTCCGTTCTCCAGCTCCACGCGAAACATCGCGTTGGGCAGCGGCTCAATGACCTTGCCCTCGAGCTCGATTGCATCTTCCTTGCTCAAATCCTCATTCTCCCTTCGGGGTCCTCAGCAAAGGACACCCAAACCGCATGTGTTGACACACGGATGCAAAATACGACAGTTTGTTATGATAATGCGGTTCGTTCCCCGGTTGCAATACGCATCCACCGGCGGAAACGCAAGCGGACATCAACGTTGGACGAGGTAGATCCTGTTCTGCGGGAAACGGATCCACACCTCCTCCCCGAGAACCGGAAGCTCCTCCTTGGGAACCGCAAGCTTGTCGACCCTCCAAAAGACGTGGCTGTGAAGGAAGCTCATCTCGTTCTCGACTGCCTCGGCCTCCGCCTGCTCCACGTCCGTAGACTCGCAGAAGCCCAGCAGCACCGTCCTCTCGAACCTGGAGTCGGTGACCCTGTCACATCTCATCTTGAAAACGTTGACGCCATCGTATGCGTCCGGGCCGTCTACCCTCTCAAGGAGGAAGGCCCTAATTCCCAGGTTGACGACGTCGTCCGGGACCACGTTGTCGATATGCACGTTGATGTTCCACCTGGGGAGGAACACTGTGTGGTCGTCAACCTTGCGAGCCTCCGTGATGTTCTTGCATCCGGAGAGCTTGATGCTCGCGGTGGACTTGGGGTTGTTGACCAGATCCTCCCCCGAGCTTATCTCCATGACCCGCCCCTCGTCCATCACGACGATCCTGTGGCAGAAGCGGATGGCCTCGTCGATGTCGTGGCTGACGTAGAGCACGGTGCCGGAGTACATCTCGAAAAGACCAGTCAGGTTCTGTTCAAGTATGCCCTTGAGGTGGGCGTCGAGTGCAGAGAAGGGCTCGTCGAGCATCAGGATCCCGGGTTTGGCGGCGAGCATCCTCGCCAACGCCACCCTCTGCTGCTGACCGCCAGAGAGCTGGGAGGGATAGCGCTTCGCGAACTTGGTTATGCCGAAGCGCTCTAGCTCCGCCCCGATCATCTTGGCGCGCTCGTCCTTGGACACCTCCTTGCCGATGCCGGCACCGACGTTGTCAAAGACAGTGAGGTTGGGAAAGAGCATGTAGCTCTGGAACAGAAGTGCAGTCTTGCGCTCCTGCACCGTTAGGTTGACCTTGGGCTTCTTGCCGGTGGCGCCGTCGAAGAAGACCCTATCGTTTACGACAATCTTTCCTGCATCGGGGGTCTCGATGCCGGCTATGCACCTCATCGTGAGCGTCTTTCCGCAGCCGGACTCCCCCAAAAGACCGAGGGTCTCCTGGCCCGCCTCGAACGCCACCTCGAGGGAGAACCCCTTGAAGCTCTTCTCGATATCGACGCTAAGACTCATCGGACTCCTTCCTGCGGTACTTGGTGGTCCTGTTGGACCAGACGTTGATGAACAGCAGCACCACGAAGCAGATGAGTATCATCACGAACGTCCAGAACAGCGCGATGTCGGTGCGCCCGTTCATCCACTGGAAGTAGATGGCAATCGGAATGGTCTGGGTCTCGCCCGCGAAGTTGCCCGCCAGAAACATCGTGGCACCAAACTCGCCCGCGGCCCTGGCAAACGACAGCGCGGTGCCCGCTGCGATCGAGGTCCACGCGAGCGGAAGCATCAGCTTCCGGAAGATCTTGAAGTTGGACCATCCGAGCGTGCGTGCCGCATCCAGCATGTTGGGGTCGAGCCCCTCGAAGGCTCCCTTAGCGTTCATGTACATGAGCGGGAATGCCACCACGACCGCTGCGATCACCGTTGCCTGCCAGCTGAATATCAGCGGAAAGCCAATGTTTATGAACCACATCCCTAACGCTGTGTTCCTACCGAGGATCATCAGCAGGATGAAACCGCACACGGTTGGAGGTAGCACCATCGGTATCGTGAATATCGCGTCCATTATGGAGCGCATACGCGGCCCCAAGGTGAGCACCCAGTAGGCGGCGAGAAGGCCTAGCACGAAGATGAACACGAGGGCGATCACCGTGGTGCGCAGAGAAACAAAGAGCGGGCTGTAGTCGAGCTCGGCGAAGAACTTGGCCACGGCGGCGAGCCCGGTGGCGGACGCCACGGTGGTAACGTCGGATTCCGCCGCGATCGTTCCGTAGGAACAGTGCCCGAGCAAAATCGACGACGTCACATCCTCTCCGCCCTCGCCGATGATGGTGGTGTAGTACCTGCCCTCGCGCAACTCCTGAGCAAAGGAGAAAACCACCCCATCTACCGTGACTGATTCCTGATCGGTAACGATCCAGCGCATCTCATCGTTGTCGAGCGTCACACCGCCGTTGGCGTTGTACTCGTCCATCTGCCCCAGAAGGCTTTTGAACTGCTCCAGTCCCTCGCCGCCGGAAGCCAACACTCCAAGATCTGAGGCGGATTCGGGAATGTAGAGCACCACGTATGGGTCGTCGCCCTCGAGGTTTACATAGACGGCGGAGAAGACATCTGGGTCGGAGCCGTTGAGATAGGTGTAGCCGTAGTACTGCCCATCGATCTCCCTGTTGGTGCCGGACTGGGCGCGAGTGAACCCGTTGATTCCAAACTCATCGCCCTCGATGATGCCCGATTCGCCACTCTCGTCGATCGTAGCAGTGGTGACAGAGTCCCCCTCGGCCTGCTCCGGAGCACCGATGGCGAGAAACGCGAGTATCGCGAGGAACAGCACCAGCACCGCAAACGAGGCGATGGAGAAGCGGATTGCCCTCTTTTGAGTTGTTTTGCTCATTTTTCTGATCCTGGCAGAGGCTCACATCTTGACGTGCAGGACACCGCAGAAAAGACCAGGGCGGCATCTTGAATCGATAGCTTGTATTGGCTTGAGAACGGCCCGAGGGCCCGGGATGTATCCCGGGCCCTCGAACCAGGTCGGAGTTCCGGTCTTAGCCGGATAGAGGGAGGAAAGGCATTTTCCAGAAAGTTGATTCTAGGCAGCCAGCGAGAATCCCCACTTCTGCCAGATCTCCTCGGCCTCAGCATCGGTGTAGCACCACTCGAGGAAGGCCTGAGCCTCCTCCTGGTACTCGGAGACGCTGCAGACAGCCGCCGGGTAGATGATGGACTCATGCATCTCGGCCGGGATGGTGTAGACAACCTCGACACCGTCATACCTGTAGGAGTCGGAGAGGAAGACGATTCCAAGCTCGACATTGCCGCTCGACACGTACTGAGCAACATCGCCAACCTTGCTGGCGGTGATGGGGGTGGAAGCCAGGCCGGTGTACTCTCCGCCAGTTCCAGACTCATCAGTGTAGTAACCGATGCTGTAGAACGACTGGGCGGCGTAGTTTCCTGCGGGCACGGAATCATCGCCAACAGCGAGGGTGTAGCCACCGGTGATGATGTCCTCTAGGGAGCTGATCTCGATGTCAGACCCTTCGGCAGCGATAACGACCAGGTCGTTGTCGAACAGGTCAATCCTGGTGTCGTCAACGATCTGACCCTCCTCCGAAGCCTCGTCCATCTTGCTCTGGGAGGCAGAGATGAATATGTCTGCGTAGGCACCACCGACGAGCTCCTGAACAAGGTTTCCGGACGAGAGATACTGCGCATCACTGAAGGTTACCCAGTCGTGGCTCTCACTGTAGGCCGCACAGGCCTCTTCCATAGCCTCGGACAGCGAGTTCGCTGCAAAAATTTGGAGCGTCGTAGCCTCATGGGTCTCCTCGGTGGAATCGCTTCCACTGCACCCTGTGAGGGCAAACGCCCCAACAAGCGCGATTGCCGTCGCAGACGCGACAATCGCCGTCATACGCTTTTTCATCTTGCCAACCTCCTGTAAGAATGCCCCGGATTGAGCCATTACACCAATGCCCCTGGCGGCAACCTTGGAACGCATTATCCCGGGCTGGGGTTAATACTCAATGCATAATATACTTTCGCCAAAATAGCTGTCTATAGCTTCAGCGAAATAGCCCGCGATTAGTATTATTCTCAACTGAGAATAAATATCAAGCCTTCTTCCCCTCTTCGCTGAAAAATCTTCCTGAACGGTTTGAGAAGTGGCCGAAGTTACCTGGAATTACCGGCCCCAGTGCACCCAGATTCTGGGGTCTTACTTCTACGCGTTGAGCCTGTCTAGCGCTCTAGTGCAGAGATCGGAATACGCCTGCGAACGGTCGCTCGAGGCGAAGGACTCGATGCAGCGAAGAGCCTCCTGACCCCCAATGAGGGCTAGCGCCTCCACGGCGTATCTCACCGACCATTCTCCCCCGTCGTCGAGTGCCGCCGATACGATGGAGACCGCCACGGCGTCCCCGCTCCCCTCGAAGACTCTTCCCATGCCCCATATACATGTGGACCTAAGATCCTCGGGTGTCCCGAGAACGCACAGAAGCCCGAAGGCCGCCTCAATGCGCGAGCGCAAAAGATCGAGCGAGCTCCCCGCTTCCCTCGCTATGGATGCCGAGGCGATGGCTGCGGAGATTCTCACCCTCTCGGCTTCCGATGAGTCGTCGAGCACGTCTACGACCTGCGTGAGCGCCCTTGCACTACTGTCTGGATCGTCGTCAATCGAGAGCAGCCCGATATTGGCCAGTGCCGTCACCGCATTGGCACGGACATCCTCGGCATCTCCCGAGTCCGACAGCTCCATCAGCGCGTCCACGGCCTCAGTACTCCCGAGCTTTCCGAGCGCCCAGGCGCTACTCGCACGCACTTCGGCGGAGTCATCCCCCAAGCACATCAGAAGCGGCTCGGTGGCCCTTGGGTCGGCCAAGCAACCGGCGGCGACCACAGCGTTTTTCCTGACGTCGTCATCGACGTCGAACACCCTTGCGATCACCGGTGCGAAGACCCGCTGGTCACCTATCTTGGCCAGAGCTGCTAGCGCTTGGCAGGTGATCTTGGTAGAGCCCTCCTCCAATAGGGGCAGAAGGGGCTCCACGGCAACGGGATCGCCCACGTCGCCAAGCGAGGCGATGGCGGTAAGACGCACCCTCTCGTCTGCGTCCCCGATCAGCTCCACCAGCACGGGCACAGCGGCGATATTGCCGGTCCTGCCCATGGCGGCAGCGGCCCTTCCCCTCACCTCGGGGTCGGGATCCGATGCCATTCCAGCAAGGATCTCCAAAGAGCTTTCGTCAATCACTCCGCCAGCCTCTACCATACTTAACCCTTCTCTGCCAGCCGCCCGTCACAACATGCGACGCTGCCTTTTCAGTTACCGCTCGCCATCCTCTGAGGTCCTCTCCCTAAGACCGCTGATCCTGTAGGAGATCATCAGGTGCTCTCTGGTCTCGGGATCGTCTAGGTCCACATCTGGAAGGATCTCACCGATCCTCCTCACCCTATACACGAGCGAGTTGCGGTGTATACCGAGATCTTCCGCCGTGCTCACAAGGTTGCGCTCGTGTCGCAGGTAAACCCACAGTGTGCGCATGTACTCACTACCGTGTTCCTCGTCGTAGCGCTCCAGCTTGGGTATGGCGGGATGGATGATCTCGATGTTGCTCGTCGACGAGACGAGGATCGAGAATATGTAGAACAGAACACAGTGCGGGTCGAGCACGGCCACGTTGCCCGCCGAGTTGGAGAGAGCCACCTCGGTCTGGTTGACCGCCTCCGCAATGATGCTCCAGTCGGAGAACTTCCAGCTCAGCCCAAACCTCATCCCATTTCGCTTGGCGATGTCGGCTATAAGCTCCTCCAGGCCGGGCTTGTCCACGCACAGGGCGTAGAGGTTGTTGCCGAGCTCAAAGCACCTGCTCGACTCCACCTTGGCTTGGAAGATTGCAGCTGCATGGGCGTTGCCGCGAAACGAATCGCACACGATCTTCATGAGAACGAACTGCGCGCCGTCCGGTGCCATCCTTCTGCGTTCGGCAACGACGACATCCTCTGGGACGTCTTCGCCAGAAGCAAGGCGACTGAGCGTGTCCATCATCGAAAACGCGCCGAGCTCGCCGGGATGAATGGAGATCCACCGCCTGATAGCATCGGCGGCAACGGAAGCCATCTGTACCATGCCGGGGCTGATCCCCCTACCGCCGTCGAAGGCGAGCAGCAGCATCGCGGGTGCATCGTCGGGCCTGATTCTGCAGGCGATCGCCTCCCGGCCGTCGGCGCATATGCTCGCGGAGAATGGCTTGTCCTGTGCCGAAAGCATCTTGGACTGGAATACCATGTCGCGCTCTATGCGATCGAACATCTCCCACGATAGGCGTCCATACGACCTGGCGTACTCCCATTCCGGGATGAAGGATTCATGCTCGAAGTCGGCGAGCGCGGACCGAATGTTTCTGAAGTCGATAATCATCGAGGGGCAGCCGATCTTGAGGGTCAGCGAGTCGAGGATGTCACGCGGGGTTCCAGTGGCGGCGAGCTCGGCCATCTCGATCTCCCAGCGCCCCATGCCCTCCCAGCTCGCGAACAGAGCGTTGGCAACCTGCTCAAGGGTAGCGCCCCGAACCACGATTCTGTCGTTGCCCTGGACGCACTCGACATCGCCCTCCGGGTCATCGATCTCGAGGTAGCCCTGCGGCGCATCCAGCCCTATCCAGAGACCGGCGAGATCGGTTTCGCCGTCCGCGATGCTGGCACGACACCTGAACTCGGACAGCGCATCGAGCGCGATATACGTGGTATACATCCTTCTCCCTAAGAAATTACGGCTGCTGCAATCAGATACCGCCTCGGGCACAGGATGCGGCCCCAGGCCACTTGATTATATGCACAAAGAAGAGAGGGTACGCCGTGAGACGCACCCTCCCCTGCGATCATTTAACCGCTAAGCTGCCGTGTGCTAGACGTGCGCTAGAGCTGCAGCTCCGTGCGAGCAATCAGATCGTCCTTAGCCTCTTCGGAGATCTCAACAAAGTAGGCGGAGAACCCTGCGATACGCACAACGAGATCCCTGTACTCGTCCGGATTCTCCCTAGCAGCCCTCATCGTATCGGAGGAGATGATGTTGAGCTGCATCTCCATGCCCTTCATGTCGAACATATAGGTCTTCATGAGCTCGATGAGCTTCAGTCTGGAACCCTCGGTGTTCACCGCGCTGGGATGGAAGCGCATGTTGAGAAGCGTGCCGTTGCCGAACTTGCTCGAGTCGACGTGTGCGACAGATCCGAGCACAGCAAGCGGACCCTGAACGTCGCGTCCCTGCACTCCGGAGATGCCGTCGGAGAAGGCGTCGCTGGTGTAGCGTCCATCGGGGGTGGCGAAGCTGATGGCACCGAAGGTGACGTTGGTGGTAACGGGCCATATGCCGGCGCTGTAGGTGCCGTTTAGGACCTTCTTGCCATTGAACGCCGCGGCGAACACATCTGCAGCCCATCCGGCAAGCTCATCAACATACTTGTCGCCGTTGCCAAAGTGCGGAACCTCCTTGAGGATCATGCCGCGGATCTCCTCGGCGCGGGCGTCACCCTGCCAGTTGGACATAAGAGCGTCGTAGAACTCGCGGGTGGTGACCTTCTTGGTATCGAAGCACAGGTACTTGATTGCCGCGAGGCTGTCGGCAACGTTGCCGATTCCAACGCCTGCGACGCCGATGCTGGTGTACTTGGCTCCGTTGTCCATCACGTCGCGTCCGCTCTCCATGCAGCCCTCGATGGTAGCCGAGGCGATAGGCACAGGCTGGTTCCACCTCATGACATACTGGAAGGCGCTTGTGCAGTTCATACTCCATTTCGCGAAGTACTCGATCTGCTGACGATAGGCCTCCTTGACCTGATCGAAGGTCTCCATCTCGTAGAGATAGCCGGTGGAAACGCCAGTCCTGCGCGGCTCGGGCGCACCGGGCATCCTCATCGGGTTGATTCCGTCGTTGATGGCCTCAAGCAGGGCATTGGGCATGAGGAAGTATGCGGCGCCGTCACCATTCTGACCGCTCTGCGACCACTCGTTACCGTTTCCGCCGGGCTCGACGCATCCGACCATACCGTACTCACGCGCATCCTCCACCGACAGTCCCCTGGCTTGCAGCACCGGAATGATCGCACTGTCGCTCTGATAGGTCGGTACTCCGCCGGCATGGGTGTTGGTCTCGATCGCAGCAGCCCACAGCTCGTCGGGGGTGTTCTCGTGGACGCGCAGGGCAACTGGCGGATCGTGGAGCGCAAGCCTTGCGGAGGCCTGCAGGATCATGTAGGTAACCGCGTTGGTGACATCCTTGCCCGTCCTGTCAATTCCACCGATGGTGATGAGCTGACCGGAGGTGTATCCGGGGACATTGCGGGCCATGCGCTCGGCAACCGCCTTGTTCTGCTCGGCGATCTTCAGCATGAAGAAGTCGATGATCTCCTGGCCCTGCTCAGCATTGATCCTACCGGCAGCGAGATCGTCATCGTAGAACTTGCCTAGGTACTGGTCGACGCGGCCAAAGCTGGTGCCGTGGAGCTGTGCGTCGAGGGTGGTGACCATCTGGGTGAAGAACACGCACTGGGCAGCCTCGAAGAAGGTTCTCGGGGTATCGGCGGGAACCCTGGCCATGGTCTCGGAGATCAGCTCGAGCTCTGCCTTGCGCTTCGGGTCATCGCATGCAGCGGCTTTCTCGGCAGCGAGGTCAGAATAACGCTGCGCAAGAGTCATCGCACCTTCAAGGGAGATGGAGACAGCCCTGTAGAACTCGTACTGGGAGATGTTCTCGGCAATTCCGATCTCCTCCAGCTCGGCGATCTTGCGATCGGCATCCTCCTTGATGGCCCTCATGCCAACCGCGATGACCCTCTTGTGCCCAACGATGAAGTGACCCACCGGAGCCTGAGCGGGATCCTTGTGCGGCCACATGGTCACGAGCGAACCAGAATGATCGGCATACCCAGCGGGAAGGTACTCCTCGACCATCTTGCTGGTGGAATTATTCTCCCAAAAGCCAATGGTCTCCTTGATGTACTCCCTGTCCTCGTCGGCAAGGAAGTAGGGATCGACGGTCCTCTCCTCGATGTTGTTGGAGTCCACGCACTCACGCCTGATCCAGGGGGCGCCGTTGTCAGGGAAGACAGCGGAACCACGGAAGGTGGGGGAATGGCTGCCGACGATCATCTCGTGGTCGAGGATGTCGATTTCGAGGTTCTGGCAGACATGCCTGTATGCCTTGGCCCTCTTCAGAATGCCGTTGAGCTGGGGATTGTTCAGGTAGAACTCAGTCATCAGCTTATAGCGGCTGATGCTGATCGTGGGTTCCACGGTCCTGTACATCTCCCTAATCTTGTCAATACGTTCGCTTACCGGCCTGAGTTTCGTCATTCGGATCTCTCCTTTCATCCAGGTCTAAGCTTTGTCTTCGCTGTTTGAATCGATCTTATCATGAGAAAAACGGCCGTAAGCGGGTGCTGGGTGGTGTTTGTTGCACACTATAACGCCCTGAATTATGAGAAAACATGAATAGGCCGGCGCTAGGCGCTGCTACCGCTGCCACCTGAACGTCTCATTCACATGGCTGGCCCCGTGCTTTCCGTGCTAGGAAAGCGGATGAGGATGAAAAAGAAACCGTAGACCTGGCAGCTGTTCAGAGGCGGATGCGAAGGCCGTCATGCGCCGCGCTAACGCGTGTTCCCTCGAGACGCTCCGCAAGCTCTGTGGTGGTTATAGGCTCGTCGAACTGCATCGAGAGGTGTGTGAGATAGGCTTTGCCAACTCCCAGCTCGTCTGCCAATGCGACCGCGGAGTCCACGTCGAGATGCTGTGTGGGCATCCAGTTGCCGCCGTTAAAGGTCGAGTCGATGATGAGGATGTCGACCCCCGCGATGGCCTCGAGCGTGCGCTCAGGCGGACGCGACGTGTCGGGGATGTAGGCCACCTTCATATCGGTGCCGTTATGAGAGAGTGCTGCGGGTACCTCGATTAGATATCCCAGCGCTCCCGGACAGTGCGCAGCCTCGATGGGAGTGTATGCAAGGCCGTCGAAGCTCATGGGTTCCCAGGCAACCGACTCCTCCATCGAGATCACGTCGACCATGAAATCGAAATGGGTTTTGATGACGCCCGCGGTCTGGCCGTTGCAGTAGAACTCGAGCGGGCGCCCACTGCGCAGACGCGAGTAGTACTCGAGTTGCGGAGTCCCTCCCACGTGGTCGAAGTGCTCGTGAGTGAAGAGCACCCTGTCGATGTCCATGATCTTCTCGCGCCAGAGCTGCTGGTGGACCTCCGGGGCGGTGTCGATGAGCGTAACCTCGCTTCGCAGGATGGCGATGCTCGAGCAGGTTCGTCTCGCAAGCGGGTTGTCCTCCGCCTCCCTGCACGCCTTGCAGTCGCAGTAGTACGTGGGCACCCCGCATGACGCGCCCGTCCCCAAGAACACGAGAGTGGCTTTGATCGAGTCCGGGTCGGGGAAAGGCCTGTCTACGCCATCCCTCGACATGCACCTCTTGTTCTCCTCCGCCCAACTCATCGCTTGTGCTCCTCCCTCTTGTATCCGCCGCCGCAAACGTCCGATGACATGCGGGCTCCTTCGATGCGCCCTGCAACACCCATCACTCTACCGCAAGCATCTTGAGATGCGACGGTGCGGCAGAACACCGCACGGAGGCTAGTCGTCTAGGTCTTCTGCGCTGGACTTGATACCAAGCACTGCGTCGGATTCCGCCAGGCTATCCATCTCCACAATATCCTTGAGAGCCTTATTCATCTGATTGGTGCGGGTGCCAAGCAACTCATCAACAGTCTTGCCTGCAGTGTTGAGCTGATTTCTAGCCTTTAGCAGCACCTCGTGATACTTACCAAACTGCGCTTTGACGGCGGAGAGCACCTTTTGAATCTCATCGGCACGCTTTTGGATCGCAACAGTCTGGAAGCCCATCTGAATGCTATTGAGCAGAGCGGCCATGGTGGAGGGCCCTGCGATATTTACGCGATAGTCGCGCTGCAGGCGCTCGAGCAGCCCAGGCCTATCAACCACCTCGGCATAAAGCCCCTCGAAGGGCAAAAACAAAATGCCAAATGCAGTGGTATGTGGCGGGTCGACGTATTTCTCGTGGATATCCTTCGCCTCACCCTTAAGGCGAGTCTCAAGTTCCTTCCATGCCGAATCGATTAAAGCACCGTCCCCGCTATCTTGCGCGTCACGCAGCTTTTCATAGGTATCCGCCGGGAACTTAGAATCAATCGGCAGCCATGTGGTCTCGCCATCCTCACCAGGCAGCTTCACAGCAAACTCCACGCGCCTGCCACTACCCGGCACGGTCTCGACATTTTCCTCATACTGGCTCGGAGCTAGGATGTCCTTCAAAATGGCCGCCAGCTGAACCTCTCCCACAATGCCGCGCGTCTTAACATTGGAAAGCACCTTTTTAAGACCGCCAACGTCGGAGGCCAGGCTCTGCATCTCACCCAGTCCACGCCCAACCTCAGAGAGCTGCTTGTTCACAAGCTCAAACGACTTTGTGATGCGCTCGTTTAGGGTGGCCTGCAGCTTCTCGTCAACAACCTCGCGCATCTTGTCTAGCTGCGTGGTGTTCTCAGCCCTGAAGCCTTTGAGCTGCGAGTCGAGCGTGGTACGAATCTCAGCCAAGCGCTCGTTGGACTCGCGCAGGCGCTCAGACATATCTTTTTGCTGGTTGGTCAAGGACTCCTGCTGAGTTTTGATGGATGTACTGAGCTTGTCGTCGACTATATTGCGAATGGTTTCTAAACGAATATCAACAGTCTCTTGCGTATGGACGAGTTGGTTTTGCATCCTCTCCATGTCTTTTTCGGCGTTTTGCAACCAGTTTTCCATACGCTGATAGGCCAGCTGTGATTCAGGGGAATTTTGGGAGTCGGAGAGCTTGCGCTTGAGCCCCAAAACCATAACGAGCAGCACGATCACCAAAATCACGCATACAACAACTAGAGCGATCGCTATAGACAAAAGATCCAAGGCTCCTCCTAGCTTAGACCGCTGGCCTGACGGAATACTTCCACAACAGCCTCACTTACAGACTCAGTACCACCCACAATATAACCAACGAGTCATCAAACTCATCACCACATATTTTCGTTTAGGCTTAAAGTCTTGCTCGCAATGAAAGAAAACCGCCCCGCGCGATGGCGGAGCGGCAATACGATTCGATGGAGCGGCGGACGGGACTCGAACCCGCAACAATCAGCTTGGAAGGCTGAGGC